>JAJZIE010000238.1 GCA_021810725.1 Bacillota bacterium
CCTCCCATGACGAGGACCCCTCTCCCTTCGTGGAAGCTCACCACTGCCACTCTTGGAGATGCGGACCCCTCGTCCCTTCTTTTGCTACCGGACCCGACCCACAGAAACCTTACTCACTCCCTTTGAACGTCGGCCCTCGTCGACAAGTCTGCTCTTCGCAGGAAGTGCAGCACCGCCTGTGCGCCCCAGCTAACGCGTAAGGCTGCGATGCAGGAGCCTGGGGCCCGCCGCCAGCACCAGCGCGAGCCAGACGCCTAGGACCAGCACGTCCTGGCCAAGGTTGGGCGCCGCTCCATAGAGCAGGAGTCCGCGTAGGGCGTCCATGCCGTAGAAGTTCGGAACGACCTCCGCGATCGTGCGCAGCCACCCCGGCAGGAATCCCACCGCCGCGATGCCGCCCGCGAGGAAGAAGAGATAGAAGGACAGGAGCATCGAGGCGGGCCCCAGGCGCTCGAAGCTGCGCATCGCCGACGCGAGCCCCACCCCGATCCCGGACCCCACAGCGCTGAGGAGCGTCATCACGAGGAAGGCGAGGAGGAGGTTCCCCGGCGTCACGCTGCCGAAGAAGCCTGCCCAGAGGGAAAGCCCCCCGAGCACGACGCCGACGAGGTCCGCCGCCACGACGCCCGCGAGCACCTTGCCGACCAGGATGGCCATGGCCGGCGCCGGCGCCAGCAGGAGTTCCTTGACCGTCCCGGACTGCCACTCGTGCACGGCGGCCATGCCGGCGTTGACGATCCCGGCCTGCAGCAGCAGGAGCACCAGCACGGCGACCATCTGGAAGCCGAGGAAGCCGGCGTCCTTCCCCTGCAGGTCCCGCTCGGCGATCGCGACACCCTTGTGCCTCGTCAGTCCTGGCGTCGGCACCCGTCCGAGCGCGTCCGGAAGATCGCGCAGGAGATCGTCGGTGAAGTCGGCGTTGAAGTTGCGCACGGTGAGCTGGACGGTCGGGCGGGCACCCGCGGCCAGCGTGCTTGCGTAGTTCTTCGGCACCGTCAGAACCCCGGCCACCTCCAGGCGATCGAACGCCGTCTGCGCGGCCCCGGGCGACAGGGACGCCGCGCGAAAGCCGGGATAGGCGGCGAGGGTCCGCGTCGCCCGGACGGCGGGGGCTCCCTTGCCCTGGCTCACCAGCGCCACCGGCAGGGACCCCACCGCCGCGGACTCCATGAGCAGCGTAAGGAGCAGGATGATCGGCGGCAGGAGGGTAACGGCCACGACGGCCGGCGAGCGCCAGAACAGGCCGAGGTCCTTGCGCAGGACGGACAGGATGACGCGCAGCATCCTCACCACCTCCCGCCGCGCGGCGCGGTGGCCCGCCGGTAGGCAAGGCCCGCCGCCATGAGCGACATGACGGTCCAGGCCGCCAGCACCAGCGTCGCCGTCCCCACGGGAACGGCGAGGGACCAGTAGCCGAAGAAGCTGCGCTGCAGGAGCCCGCTCGCGTAGTAGATCGGGAAGATGCGGGCAATCAGGAGCGCCCCCGGACTCGACCACTCCATCGGGCCGAACGGCCCGCTCAGGAAGAAGAGCGGCAGACCCGCCGCGAAGGCGAGCGGCAGCACGAGCCGCTGGCTCTTCAGCAGGCTCCCGAGCGCGAGGCCGATGCTGTCGAAGACCAAAAGCACCGCCAGGAGGGGTCCGATCGAGCCCAGCACCCCTTGGGTGGGAACGCCCAGGAGAAGGGCGCCCAGGAGCGCGATGAGTCCGCCTGCCAGAGCCAGAAGGAACGTGGCGAAGAGCTTGCCGAGCAGGACCGGCAAGGCACCCGCCGGCGAGAGCATCAGCTCGCGGATCGTCCCGGACTCCCACTCCCTCGCCATGCCCAGGCCACCTTGCAGGAGCCCGCCCAGGAGGAGCGCGGCGCTCAGGATGCTGAGCGCGAGAAACGGCAGGAACCCGACGGTCCGCGGATAGGTGTAGCGCACCGCCCAGTTCACAGGCTGGGAGGCCGGGAGGTACTGGCGTTCGAAGAGCGCCGCCGCCAGAGCGACACCCCGGCGGGTGTCCTCGGCGAAGTCGTGGTTCAGATTGTCGAGCGTCAGTCGCAGCCTGGCCGGTCCGCCCGCCGCGACGCTCGCAGAGAAGCCGCGCGGGATGACGATCATCGCGACGTCGTGCTGCGCACGCACCAGGCGGAGCCCGGCCGCCGGCGTCGCCACGGGGTGCAGCGCGAAGGTGTCCGCCTTCGCGAGGGACTGCGCCATGGCGGCCGCATACCGGCCGCAGTCTTGCACGACCAGCGCGACGTTCTGCCTGCCTCCGCTCAGGGCGAAGAGCGCCATCAGCACGAGGAAGTTGATCGGCACCATGATCGCCAGGATCGTCGCCAGCGGCTGCGCCGTGCCCGACCAGAGCTCGCGCCGCAGCACCGCCAGGGCTGCCCGGAGCATCAGTCCCGCACCCCCGCCCCCGTCAGGCGCAGGAAGACCTCGTCCAGGGTGGGTTCGCGCAGCTGCAGGCCCCTCAGCTGCACGCCATGCCGGCTGAAGAGCTCAAGCAGCCTGGGCATCGCCTCGTCCTGGCGCTCCCCGCCAAGGCCGAGCCGAACGGCGTCCTCCTCCTGCCGCACCTCGGATACTCCCGGCAGAGCCCGCAGCTCGTCGAGCAGTTCCGGCGACGGCGGCGCGTCGGGCCGGATCTCCACCACCTGGCTGCCGTAGCGCCGCTTGAGGTCCGTGGGGCTGCCCTCGGCCACCAGGCGTCCGCTGTCGAGGACGCCCATGCGGTCGCAGAGGGCGTCGCCCTCGTCGAGGTAGTTCGTGGTGATGAGGACGGTGCGCCCCTCGGCGCGCATCGCACGGATGTAGTCCCAGATCACGTGCCTCGCCTGCACGTCCACGCCCAGCGTCGGCTCGTCGAGGTAGACGAGCTGCGGGTCGTGGAGGAGCGCCCTCGCGATCGCGAGTCGACGCTTCATGCCGCCCGAGAAGGTCCCGACGCGCGAGCGGCGGCGCTCGGTGAGCTGCGCGAGCGCCAGCATGGCGTCGACTCGCCCCTGGACCTCGGACGACGGCACGCCGTAGAGCTCGGCGTGGAAGCGCAGGTTGCGCTCGGCGGAGAGCTCCTCGTAGAGGGACGTCTCCTGGGGCACGACGCCGAGCAGGCGATGCACCGCGGTGGCCTCGCGCCTCGGGTCGTGACCGAAGACGCGCACCTTGCCGGCGGTCGGCGCCGTGAGGCCGCTGATCGCGTTGATCGTCGTCGTCTTGCCGCAGCCGTTCGGCCCGATGAGGCCGTAGATCTCGCCCTTGCGAAGATGAAATGTGACGTCCTTCAGCACGGTGAAGGTGCCGAAGACCTGCCGCAGGCCTGCCACCTCGACGGCCCGCTCGTCAGTCGCCACGTCGCTCCCCCTTCCCCGCCGCGCTACCCATGACGCCGTAGAGAAACACCCGCTTCAGCACGCCGATCAGTTCGTGCAGTCCGATCCCGTGGGCCCTGAGCCACTCCGGGCGCCCGGCTCCCTGCACCGCCGCGATCAGCACGTCGACCGCGAGCGACGCATCGAGGTCGCCGGGCGCCTCGCCTCTCGCCTGAGCCGCCCGCAGGAGCTCCGCGTAGCGCCGCATCTGCAGGGCGCGGAACTCCGTGATGCGGGCGAACACCTGCGGCGCGTCGCGCTCCAGGTCCTCGAGGAAGATCATCGGCGCGAACCTCAGGAACGCCTCGATACCGTTCATCACGCGGTCGAAGGTCTCCGCGAAGCCGCCCCCCGCCGTCATCGCGGAGTCGACCACAGGGGCGAGCCCCGCGAGCATGCCCGCCACGACCTCGGCCGCGATCTCTTCCTTGCTCTGGAAGTGCTTGTAGAGCGTCCGCTTCGACATGCCGCGCCGTTGGGCGATCTCGTCCATCGTCACGGCGCGGTAGCCGCGGCTTGCGAAGAGCTCCTTCGCGGTCGCGAGAATGGCGGTGCGCGCATCGGCGTCCATTCTCAGACCCCCAACCCGGATACTTAAAACACTCGAA
>JAJZIE010000239.1 GCA_021810725.1 Bacillota bacterium
GTGGAATCTCCTGCCGGCCCCCTTCCCCATGCAGGAGATCCTCTCGCCGGACGACTTCCGCCACGTGCAGCGCCTCTACCAGATCGGCGGCCTCAGCTACGGCAACCTCAGCCAGCGTCGAGACCGGCACCGCTACTGGATGTCCGCGAGCGGCGTCAACAAGGCCCACCTGCACGACGTCGGCCAGGAGATCCTGATGGTCAAGGACTTCGACGAGGGGCAGAAGGCCATGCGGCTCTCGGTGCCGCCCGAGATCAAGCCCCGTCGCGTCTCGGTGGACGCGATCGAGCACTTCAAGATCTACCGCGAGCACCCGCAGGTCGGAGCGATCATGCACGTGCACGCCTGGATGGAGGGGATACCCTCAACCGACGTCAACTACCCTTGCGGCACCATCGAACTGGCGACCGCGGTCGCGGACCTCGTGCGCCGCTCGCCCGATCCCTCGCGAGCGGTGGTCGGTCTGCGCAACCACGGCATGACCATTACGGGACGCAGTCTCGACGACATCATGGAGCGCGTCGACGGCAAGATTCTGCCGCAGGTGCCGATGTCCTGATGCAGCCAAAGGCCACGGGGCTCGTCTACCGCGTCTCGATCCCCCGCTACCTGCTCGGGCGCGCTTTTGGACCGGCCTGGCCGTGGCTGCTCTACGGCCCCCTCTCGTCGATCGGGCTGCAGCAGCGCCCGCTGCCCAAGCCACCAGAGGGCGACTGGCTCGAACTCAAAACGCGGCTCTGCGGCATCTGCGGGTCGGACATCTCCCTCCTGCGCGGCAAGTCCAGCCCGGCGCTCTCGCCGTTCCACTCCTTCCCCGCCGTCCTCGGCCACGAGGTGCTGGCCGAGGTCGCCGGCCCGACCGGCGATGCGCTCGTCGGGCAGCGGGTCGTCGTCGATCCCGTCATCTCGTGCGCAATGCGCGGCCTGGAGCCATGCCCGGCCTGCGCGGCGGGACAGAGCCAGCAGTGTAGGCGCCGCGGCGAGCGGGACGGGCTCGGCCCGGGTACGCTCGTCGGCTACCACAGCCAGCTGCCGGGCGGGTTCGGCGAAAGGCTTTACGCCCACCGCAGCCAGGTCTATCCGGTGCCCGAAAGCGTGCCGGATGATCGCGCGGTGCTGGCGGAGCCTTACTCGATCGCGCTGCATGCCGTCCTCCGCAGCCTGCCGCCCCAGGGTGCCAAGATTCTCGTCCTGGGCGGAGGCGCGATCGGCCTTCTCACGGTAGCCGCTCTGCGGCGCCACACGGACGCCGAGATCCACCTCGTCGCGCGCCACCCGCACCAGCGCAAGCTTGGGCTCGACCTCGGCGCGACGCGGGCTTATGGAGCACCGGGCGCCAGTGTCGCGGTGCAGGCGGCCGTCGACGCGCAGCTGCTGCGTCCCCTGATGGGCCCCCCCGTGTTCAGTGACGGCTTCGACTACGTCTATGATTGCATCGGTTCCGAGGAGAGCCTGCGCGACAGCCTCAGGGTCACGCGCCACGGTGGCAAGCTCGTGCTGCTCGGCACGGCGGGGCCGATCGACGTGGACTGGTCGTTCGTCTGGGCCAACGAGCTCGACCTGATCGGCTGCTTCGGCTACGGCCGGGAGTCCGACGGGCGCCACACCTTCGCCTGGGCGCTCGACGATTTCGCCGCCCCGCAAGGAGAAGTCTTCGAGCGTCTGATCACGGACCGCTACCGCCTGGAGCACTACCGCCAGGCGGTGCGCCGTCAGCTCGTGGCTGGGCCGAACCGTCCGATCAAGGCCGTCTTCGACTTCCGTTCCTGAGTGATGCTCAAGCCAAGGCGCGCGGATGCGATCCGCGCGCCTTGGCTCAGGGTCCACCCAGCCTAGGTCACCTTTGAGCGCGGGCCGCCACCTGGCGCCAGCTCGCCCCGCCGTCGGTCGTGCGCAGGAGGCGACCATCGCCCGACCAGAGGTACGCGACCTTCGCGTTCACGGGATCGATGCCCGAGAGCCCGGGAGCCTTCTCCGGCCACGTCCATACCCGAACGCCGCGAGCGGCCGCGCCCAGCACGTAGATGCGCAAGGTCGGCGAGTTGGCGGGGAAGAAGCTGAGCCAGAGACTGTCGCCGCCGCCGTTGGCGGACGTGAGCATGGCCGGGGGAAGTTTGTCCTTGTCGCCACGCACGGGCGGCGCGAGCCGCATGATCAGTTCTTGGGCCAGGCTGCCCAGTTGCGTGTCGGCAAGGCTCGCCGCGCAGACGGCGGCGGGCATGCCCTGCCTCGTCGCGGCGCGCCACGTCTTCCCCCCGTCGCGGGTGGCGTAGTCCCGCAGGCCATGTGGCCCGTTCACCGCAGCGCAGCCGAGTTGAGCCGACGCGAAGCTGACGCCGCTCACGCCGTAGCCATGGCCCGGAAGCTGGACCTCGCGCCAGGTGCGGCCACCGTCGATCGAGCCGTAGAGATTCTGATGCTGGTCGTAGGGCTCGGACGCCGTGACCAGGTACAGCACCTCCTTGCGGGGTACCGCCAACGGGTCGTACTGGCCGGACGGAGCCAATCCCTTCGGCAATTCACCGACCGCTCGCCAGGTGACGCCGCCATCGCGCGTCACCAGCACCGCCCTGGCGTCGCCGGGCCAGCCAACACCATACCCTGAACGTGCGCCCGTAAAGTGGACCGCATAAGGTGTCGCGGGTCCGAACAGGCGGACTTCCCGCCAGGTCCGCCCTGCGTCGGACGACACCTGCAGCTGTGCCTGGTCGCCGGCGGCGGCCCCGATCGGGGTGACGGGCGCGGACATGAGCCAGAGGAGGCCTCGGCTTGGCATGCTGACGCTGAGGCTGCTGGGCGTGGCCTTTGGCTGCCTCACCAATCCCAATCAACCTTTCCAAGCCGGTAAGGTTAGAGTAGATTCGCCCTGGTTTCAAGTGAACTGTTCAAACCCTTCGCCAACTGCGACCGCCGTCGCTGGTGCTGTCCAGGAGGACGGTGCCGCTTCCGCACGCCCAGCAGCTGCCCAGCATGACGGCGTGCTCCTTGTCGGTGGCGCCGAGCGGCCCCGGACCGAGGCCCGGTCCGGGGGTCACACCACTCGGGTTGCCCGGCGCCGGTCCTCCACCTGCCGTCGGGCGGGCGAGCACAGCTGCCCAGGTGCGGCCGAAGTCCCCGCTGCGCAGCACCGTATAGGACGCCTGCGTCATGCCGACGCCGCCCAGGGCGACAGCCCAGGCACCGCCATCAGGCGTGCAGGTGAGCGTGGCGCCGTATCCGCCCGGCACCGGCAAGACCTTGGACCAGGTGCTCCCGCCATCCACCGTGTAGGCGAGCGTCAAGCCGCCCGGGGCATAGAGGGCGGCGGCACCTTGCCGCGGGCTGAAGAAGCAGGCCGCCAGCACCGCCTGTCCCGGCTCCGCCTGCCACGTGCGGCCGCCGTCGGCCGTGTGCAGGACGGAAAGCCCCTTGGGCGTGGCGCCGTTCGGCCCGGTGGGCCCCAGGCTGCCGACGGGGCGCAGCGCGACGCCGGTCTGCGGCGTAAAGAACTGCGCGGACTGGAGCGGTGTGCTGTCGACGAAGTGCCACTTCGAGCCGTCACTCGTCGCGAGGAGGCCCTTGCTCGTGGCGGCGAAAGCCTCATGGGGGGACAGGACGGAGAAGCCTTTTACGGTGGCGCTGCCAGAGTACGAGGTGCGCCAGGTCCGGCCGCCGTCCGTTGTGGCGAGCAGCACACCCTGTCCGCCGGCCCAGCCGTGGTCCAGGTCCGCGAAACCGATCGCGCCAAGCTGTGGCGGCACCCCTGGCACGGTCGCAACCTGGACGGCTCGCGCTTTCATCTTGAGCACGGCCTGGAGGTCAAGGGGCTGGCCGGGGGTCGCGCGGGGAGCGCCGCAAGCCGTGAGGGCCAGAGCGCATAGGGTCAGGCCCGCGAGGGAGACTCGGGCTCGCGCGCCTACCCGGAGCGCAACCTCCCGCATGACCTCCACCCCCTACGGCGAGTTTGCACGCGCCACC
>JAJZIE010000240.1 GCA_021810725.1 Bacillota bacterium
GGAGGACAAGAGGTACCTGCTGTGCGTCCAGTGAAGGTCCCTGGATCCAACCGGTGAGAGACCGGTCGCGGAAAGTCAGAGCCGCGTAGCCGCCCTCCCGGCGAAGGTCGGCGACGACCCCGTTGGAGCGGAGGGTAGAGGCTGCAAGCGGCGCTTGGCGAGCAAGGAAGCGAGCTGGCCCAGCGAAACGTGCCACCTGCCAAGACCGATAAAGACGGCACCCACTCCCGAGACGCGGGCTGGGGAACAGAGGCAGGAGCGGACGGGAGCGGGAGCTCCCTGGGAGGGCCCCACACCAAGCGAGCGCAAGAGCCTCGGGGCGACCATCCGGGCCGGAGCGCGTGAGCCTGCCGCGTCGTCACAGAAGTGGGAGAGCCGAGCCGCGAGTAGTTCGGCGAAGGCAGCAGGGAAGCCGGAGGACTGACCCGAGGAAGGCTTCCCAATCCCCGGCGTAGAGGGCACGGCACGGATGGAAGGATGCAGGGGCAACTGGAGAGACCTGACGGCTTCCCGCGGTGAGTGGGTCCCGCCACTTGAGCCCCAAAGGCAGAGGTGGCGGCAGGGCCGTCAGGAGTCGGTGGTGGGCCATAGTAGCGATGACCCGGGCGTGGCGCAACGCGCGGCGAGGTGAAGGGCCCATCCTTTGTTCGCGGACCGGGAGGAAGAGAGGGAGGGGCAGCACGGGATGGTTGTAACCTATCGAGACACAACCCTGACATTCCTAACGGCCCTGGGTGACCATGCGAAGCAGAACCCAAGAAGCCGGTATCGCAGGCTGTACGAGACCATGAACCGGATCGACGTGTTGCGCGAGGCATGGGAGCAGGCGCAGGCCAACGACGGGGCACCAGGAATCGACGGCGTGAGTTTCCGGGCCATCGAAGAAGGGGCAGGGGGCGTCGAGGGGTTCCTGCGGGAGCTGCAGGATGATCTGGATAGCGGCAAGTACAGGCGCAGCCGGTCAGGCGCGTGTACATCCCGAAGCCGGACAAACCCGGGCAGCTGCGGCCGCTCGGCGTGCCGACGATTCGGGACCGCGTGGCCCAGACGGCGGCGAAGCTGGTACTGGAGCCGATTCTGGAGGCACGATTCCTGGATTGCTCTTACGGGTTTCGGCCGAAACGCTCCGCGATACAGGCCCTGGATGTGATTCGGGCAGCCGTAGAGACCGGGAACACCTTTGTCGTGGACGCGGACGTGGAGGGCTTCTTTGACAATATCTCCCATCAACGACTGTTGTGGCTCCTGGATGAGCACGTGTGGGATCCGCGGATGCGGAAGCTGGTGCGGCAGTGGCTAGAAGCGGGGTTGGTGTATCGGGGTAAACGGGAGGCAACGGAGCAAGGCACGCCGCAGGGCGGTCCGGCCTCGCCTCTGCTTGCCAATCTTTACCTGCACTACTTCGACCGGTGCTGGCAAACGGAGGGCCGGGGGCTCGGCCAGCTTGTGCGGTATGCGGACGACTTCGTCGTCCTGTGCCCCAGCCGGGAGGCAGCCGAAGCGGCACACGGCGTCATTCGCGGCATCCTGGGACGGCTGGAGCTGCGGCTGAACGAGAGCAAGACGCGAGTGGTCGACCTGAACGACCCAAAGCAAGGGTTTGACTTCCTCGGGTACGCGCATCGGATGGGAACCACGAAGCGGACGGGCGGGAAGCGTCTGCGACGCTGGCCGAGGGCGTCAGCCGTCAAGCGAGTCGGGGAACGGGTGAAATCCACGCTGCAATCCACCCCGACGGGGGAGGACTTGGAGCACGTGGTGAGGCGACTCAACATGCAACTGCGTGGCTGGGGAGCCTACTTCCGGTGGGGGGACTCCCGCCGGATCTTCTCCAAGGTGGACAACTACGTCCGCCGCAGGATCGCCCTGTACCTGGCCCGCAAGTACGGTCGGAAAGGCACGCGCTGGTCATGGAAAACGCCTACAGGGAAAGTCATTACGATTCGACAATTTCTGAAACCCCTGGGGCTGCATGAGCTCTGCGGTACTGAGTGCCCCTGGGCGATCGCGACAGCAAGGTCATGACAGGACATCGGTGCGCCGTATGCGGGAAAACCGCACGTGCGGTGCGACGGGGGGGCGCCGGCGGCAACGCCGGGCCCTACCCTCCCAGGCCCCGTGATCGGAAGTCAGATGAAAGCGGTGCTTGACAAGGCCACACGGCCGCAATAGGCTAATGCCACCCGGGTGCTTCCGGGTTGGGAGGAGCAGCGGTCACTGCATGGCGCCGCGAAGCAGAGAAGAGATTATTGCTTTGTGCGCAACAGCTCCAGAGCAGGTGGCCGACCTGGTCATGACGCTGTACGTGCAGGTGGAGGCGTTGGAAGCACGGGTCCGAGAGCTGCAGCGACGGCTGGGGCAGAACAGCGGCAATAGCGGGAAGCCACCGTCGACCGACGGGTACCAGAAGCCGGCGCCCAAGAGCCTACGCACCAAGAGTGGCCATCCGTCCGGTGGTCAGCCCGGCCACCCCGGACATCGGTTGGAGTTTCGAGAAGATCCCGACCACACCGTGGTGCACCGCCCGAGCCGGTGCCGTAGCTGTGGCGGCCGCTTGGCGACGGCGCCGCCCGGCGAGGCCGTGGATCGGCGGCAGGTCTTCGAACTGCAGGCGCGGGTGGAGGTCACCGAACACCAAGTCCACGCGGTGCGCTGCGCGTGTTGTGGTGATGTCACCCAGGGCGAGTTTCCGCCCGATGTCGTGGCGCCAACCCAGTACGGACCGGACCTGAAGGCGTTTGTGGCCTACTGCGACACGTATCAGCTACTCCCCACGGAGCGCATCTGCGAACTGGTCTATGACCTCACCGGCCATCGGCTGAGCGAGGGGACCCTGTACAACCTCAACACGACCCTCGCGGGCGCCCTCGTCCCCTTCGCCGAACACACACGCGCGTTGCTGAGTGCGGAGCCAGTCGCGCATTTCGACGAGAGCGGGGTCCGGGTCCAGGGCAAGCTGCATTGGGCGCACGTCGCTTGCACGGCCCTGCTCACCTTGTACACCGTCCACGAAAAGCGCGGCGAGGAGGCCATGCACGCCGCTGGCATCCTGCCCGCCTTCACCGGCGTGGCGATCCACGACTGTTGGGGGTCGTACTGGAACTTCGCCTGCGCCCACGCGCTCTGCAACGTCCATCTCGAACGTGAACTGCAGGCGGTGTGGGAATTCGACCTGCAACCCTGGGCTGGCGCGATGCGCGCCTTGCTGTACACAGCCGCGCGGGCCGTCGCCGCCGCGGCCCTTGCCGGCGAGGACCACTTGTCGGCCGAGCAACTGGCGGCTGTCACCACCTACTATGACGACCTGATCGCGCAGGGATTGGCCGCCAATCCCTTACCGGACCCGCCGCCCGGGCCGCGGCGCGGCCGGCCCAAAAAGAGCAAAGCCCGCAACCTGGTGGAACGACTGCAGGCGCGCGCTGAGGCCGTGCTGCGTTTCCTGCACGACTTTCGGGTGCCATACAGCAACAACCAGGCCGAGCGCGATATGCGCATGGTCAAGACCCAGCAGAAGATCTCCGGCACCTTCCGCAGCAAGACGGCGGCCGAAGAGTTCTTCCGCATCCGCAGCTACATCTCGACCGTTAGAAAGCAGGGCCTACCCGTCCTGGACTGCCTGCGCCAAGCCCTGCAAGGCCACCCCGTACTGCCCGCTGCGGCCAGCCCCGCGCTGGCACCGGGCGCTACGCCCTCCGCTCTGCTGCCCATCACCCCGCCGGCGCCACCGCCCGCGGGCGATCTCGTGCCGTTGGCTCCCACGCCCCCGGTGCCCGCCGCCACTCCGACCCGGGTCACCGTCGTGCCACCATCCCCGAACGATCGCGGGCCGCAAGGCCAGGCGCCCGTCCCGGCCCTGCCCGCACTGCCCCCCGTCTGCCCCGACCTGTCCTCCGCCCTCGCCGCGCTCGCGGCGGTTGCCCCCGCCCTGACTGCGGTCCTGCCGCCGT
>JAJZIE010000241.1 GCA_021810725.1 Bacillota bacterium
TCACGGACCTGGCGGATCCAGCGGCCACGGAAGCGCGGCGATCGGCCAGAAGGTACCCCGTGGCATCGTACAGGACCTAGCCTCGATCCCAACGACCGTCTTCAACCGGGTCGGGACGCCTTCGGTGCTCAGCCCGATCGCCGTGCCGAAAGAGCCGATCACCGGCAAGGTGCCCGTGCTCTACGTCGGCGCGGAGTTCTGTCCGTACTGCGCAGCCGGCAGGTGGTCGATGATCGTGGCCCTGTCACGCTTCGGCTCGTTCTCGGACCTCGAATACATGCTCTCTGCGGGCTCTCCCGAGGTGTACCTGCTGGTGTTCACCGAGAACCGCACCAGCGTGATCATCGAGAGGTACACCAACGCTCCGGGGTGAGAGGGGCCGCCTCCCCCAGGGGGGAGGCGCGGCGCCTGCCGGATTCTACATGCCGGCGCCCCCTTCCTGTAGACGGCTGCGGCCGACGGTCTGTCTGGTGTGGCGTAGGCGGTAGCTATCGCCATTGAGCAGCAGGATGTGGCTGCGGTGCGTGAGGCGGTCGATCAGGGCGACGGTCATGGTCTCGTCGCCGAACACCTGCGGCCACTGGGCGAAGGGCAGATTCGTGGTGACGGCCGTGGCGCGGCGCTCGTAGCGGTCGGAGAAGAACTCGAAGAGCAGCTGGGCGCCCTCGCGGCTGAACGGCACGTAGCCGAGTTCATCCACGAGGACGATGTCAAAGCCGGCATAGTAGCGGAGCAGCCTCGGCACGCGCATCTCGCTGCGCGCCAGCGTCAGGTCGTTGACGAGGGCAGCGGCGGTGGTGAAGCGCACCTTGTAACCCTTGCGGATCGCCTCGAGCCCGATGGCCGTCATGAGGTGCGTCTTGCCGGTGCCTGGGTTGCCGACGAGCAGCAGGGATTCCTTGGCCGGGATGAACGTGCAAGCCGCTAGGTCGTCCACCTTCTGCCGGCTCAGCGAGGGCAAGGCGGCGAAGTCGAAGGCGGAGATCTCCTTGAGCACCGGGAAGCGTGCCTGGCGCAGGTTGCGGTCGAGGCGCCGCGTGTCACGGCTGCCGATCTCGGCGGCGAGAACCTCGGCGAGGAATCGGAGCTGGCCTTCGTCGGGCTGCAGATCCCGGTAGGCGGCGAAGGCGCCTGGCAAGCGGAGATGCCTGAGGTAAGCGTCGATGCGTGCGGTCACGGCCTCGACGCTCATGACGGCTGATCTCCGTCGCCCCGGGTCAGAGCGTCGTAGTCCGCGGAGCTTGTGGGCGCGACGTGGATGTCCGGGAGGTGGCTGAGCTTGGCAAGCGGGAGCGCCCCAGGCTGCTCTGGTTCGCGCTGCATCTCGTGCAGGGCGCGGATGCTTTCGATGTCGTAGGCATGATGCCGCTCGGCGGTCTGCAGCACGAGGCGCAGGGCGCCGAGGCCAATGCTCTCCGAAAGCCGCAGGATCTCGACGAGCTCTCGGTAGGCCTCTGGACGAGCCTGGAGGAAGGCGTCGCGGTAGCAGGCGATGTCCGGCTCGCTGCGGGAGATCACCATGGCGTGGCGTACGGCGCGTGGCTTGTGGGCCAGGACGGGTAGATAGTGTTCCAGCTGCAGCGAGACGTCACCGCGTGGCCGGCGGTTGTGCACGGCCACCGTGGTGCCGCGATCGGCGATCTCGATGCGATCCCAGAATGCTCGCAGCGTCAGGGCCTTCTCGGCATACTGCGGCGGCACCGAGTAGCGGGCACCGTCGTATTGGCAGAGCAGCGTCTTGTCCACACGCACGAAACGGGTGCGGCAGGCCGGGAAGGACTGGCGCGGCAACGTGCCGAGCGCCTGCTGCTCCTCCGCCCAGCGGTCCAGCACCAGCACGCCGTCCTGGAGAAGCGTCCTCTGGGCCCATTCGAGGATCTGAGAGCGCATCAGGGCATTGGCCTCGCCGAAGGACGTAGCCTCCGGGATCGGGCTGAAGAGGTTCTGCTGGGCCCAGCCCACCAGGGACTCGACGCCGCCCTTCTCGTTGGCGGCTCCCGGGTTTGCGAACTCCGCCTCGAAGCCGTAGTGGGCGCACAGCGCCCGGAACTCCGGCGTCAGAAGCCGCTTGCCGCCGCCGAGCAGCTTCACGATCGTGGTGGGATTGTCGAACATCACTTTCTCCGGCACGCCGCCCAGGAACTCGAGCCCAGCCACCAGACCAGCCATGAGGCATTCAAGGTTCTCGTTCGAGAGGACCATCACGAAGCGCGCGCTGCTCGCCATCAGGCGCAAGGCGAAGAACGGCCAGAGTTTGCGCTCGCCTCCGATCGCCATCTCGGCATGGCCGAAGTCTGCCTCCGCCATCTCACCCATGCGGAACTCCAGCGGCACATACGCGCGTCGCGCCTGCTCGGCTTTCACAATGGCGACGTAGCGGCGCACGGTCACTTCCGAGACGTCGGCGCCGTACAGGCGAACGAGTTCCTGATAGATCCGGCGTGCCGTCCGCCGCTGCTTGCGCGGCACGGCGCGATCCGCCGCCACCCACTCGGCCACGACGCCTTTCCAGGGATCCATCTTCGGCGACGGCCGCGGTTCCTTCAGGTGCATCCGCCGTTCCGGCTCGATAACCTCTTCCGCCAGGTACCGCCGCACGGTGCGGCGGTTGATCCGCAGAATCCGGGCAATTGCCCGCTCGGAATGTCCACGCTGGTGCAAAACCCGGATAGACTGGATATCGGGCACGTCGAGCATCTCCTTCCCTCCTGACCACGCTTTGGCTGTGCAACCTCAGCGTACCAGGAGCCGAATGGAACCCGATGTGCCCCTCGTTCACCTCAGGACGTGGTGCGCTTTTCGCAGATCACATGGTGCGCTCCTCGATGAGCGTCGACAGTGTACCCGAATACCCCCACCTTCACCTTTCTCCACGCCCACTACCAAAGCCCCTACGTTGACTTCCAAACCGTGGAGGTGCAGACGCGCGACCACGCCCCCCTGCAGCAGATGTCGGCACAGCAGCAGGCGCTCATGCAGCAGTTCGATGCGCCCCCGTATGCTCCGGCTGAGGCCCAAGGCGCGATCCCGTTTCTGCTTGTCGGGCACCGCTACTTATTCTTGGGCGGACCGTACCCTCCAGAACTGCTGGACGGCAAGAGTTGGCAATCTATCGCGAGTAGCCTGACGAAGGGATCCAGACCAGCCGCCTGGGCCGTCATCGCGAACGCCAATGAGTTGACGGCCTCCATCTGCGCGTTGGACGGCGGCAAGCCCGCCAACGTCTGCAGTACACCGGTCATCCGGAACGCGATCAAGGGCCTGCCGGTCAGCGTCCCGTGAGACGACGCCGAGCCGCGATCGCGGGATTCGCTCTTTCCCTCCTTGGGTTCGGCATCGCTGCCTACCTCACGGCCCTACACTACACCACTGTGGTCGAGCTCGTCTGCCCGAGCGGGGGGCTGATCGACTGCGAGACCGTGCTGACGAGCCCGCAATCGGTCGTGCTCGGTCTGCCCGTGGCCGCCTACGGTCTCGTCTGGTTCGCTGTCAACGCTCTTCTTCAGGCACTGGGCTTGCAGAAGAGGGGCTTGTCATCATGGCTGCGCTGGGTCTCGCTGGTTTGGCTTGCAGTGGGCGCCGTGACAGTCGTCTATCTCGTATACGTGGAGCTGATCGTGGTCGGCAAGGTCTGCATCTGGTGCACCGGCGTGCATCTGATCATGCTGCTCCTGGTCGCGCTACGCGTGCTTTCGGACCACCGCGAGAGCGGGGGGGCTGGAGATTCTGTGGGATAAGAGGGCCGACCTTCGGGCGAACGGCTAGGTGAAGAGGGGATGGCATGAGGGGGCACCGTGGTAACGGAGGAGCCAGGGCGCGCAATGTGCGCCTCTGGGCCTCGAGGCCAGCTCTTGCTCGCTCAACCTGTCCGGACGAGGTCTATTGGTAGTTATTAGAATATTCCGTTCAAACTCCAGCCGGAGAGCCTAG
>JAJZIE010000242.1 GCA_021810725.1 Bacillota bacterium
GCTCGGCCTTCACTACTCCAATGGACTGCTCCGGCCAGATGTAGCCGAACTTCTCGACCGACTGCTGCACCAGCTCGTCGCGGTGGACGAGCATCAGCACGCGACCGCTGGCCTTCACGGACAGGGCTGCGGCGACGATCGTCTTGCCGGCGCCGGTGGGGAGAACAACAAGCTGCCTCCGAACTCCCTGGCGGGCCTCGTCGATGACGGTCTGGACCGCCTCTTCCTGGTAGTCGCGGAGTCTCAGCATGCGTTCACCTCCCAACACGGTCTACATCCGAGGGGTAGGTCCACGCCTCTTCAGGCAGGTCTTGGTGAGTTGCTCTCAGTTATACGGGTGGGCTGCACTACCCGGCACGCCGCCTCGTCAGCAGCTCGGCCAGCACTTCCGTCGGGAAGTACGTGACCTTCGACGGCTTGACGTCCAGCACCACCGCGGCACGCCCCAGGAACACCTGGACAAGCCGCCCTGTTCCCTCCGGCGTCATCACCGGCTGCTCGAGGTATGGCATCAGGGAGCGGGACGCCGCGAGGGCTTCATCCGACGGATCGACAGGCGCTCCCCCGCCGTCTGGTGGGAGCCCCCGCAGCGCGTCGCGGATCAACTGCCAGTCCTTCCACGCTGGGCCCTTCTGGCGCGGATCGCGCAGCAGGTACGCCGGATGGAAGGTCGGGAAGTAGGCGCGACCGTCGCGCTCGACCCGCTGGCCACGCAGGTCGGCGAGCCGATCGGCGCCAAGGAATACGCGAGCCGCCGTGGCGCCCAGAAGGACGACGATCGGCGGCTTCCAAAGATCTAGGAGTGCATCACGGTGGACGGAACACGCGGTTATTTCCTCGTTGGTTGGGACTCGGTTCCCCGGCGGCCGGCAGAACACTGTGTTCGTGATGAACACCTCGTTCTGCCCGATCTTGGCGGCGACCAGGATCTTATCCAGAAGTTGCCCAGCCCGCCCTACGAACGGTGTGCCTGTTGCGTCTTCGTCAGCTCCGGGCCCCTCCCCGATGATCCAGAGGCGAGCCCTTGGATCGCCCCGAGAGAAGACCACCTGCGTCCGGGTCGCTGCAAGGGGGCAAGCCGTGCAGTTGAGCGCCGCCAGTTTGATCTCGTCAAACCGCTTCATCCTGTCTTCGCTCACACAGCCACCTCCGTTACGCGATCGCGTCCATCAAGTGCCTGCGTGCCTCCTGTACGGCGTCCACAACCCTGCCGGCCGCTTTGGTGTTCGTCCGCTCGATGTCCTGAACTGCGAGGCGTTCGATCTCGTCGAGTGTGTCCCATGCCTTCAGCCAGACAGGCGACTGCTCACGACTGGCGTGAATCACATTGCCTACCACGAGATCACCGTGGCTCGCCCGTCCGGATACCGCTGGCTTCAGCCATGGGAGGGAAGCGAGGGCTCCCTCCTTTCCTCTTCCGTGTG
This sequence comes from Bacillota bacterium, assembly GCA_021810725.1. Classification (GTDB taxonomy): domain Bacteria; phylum Bacillota; class Sulfobacillia; order JAJZYS01; family JAJYTV01; genus JAJZQO01. The sequence continues at coordinate 1,425 of JAJZIE010000242.1, forward strand.
GTAAACTGTGGTTATGCAGGGTACAGAAGCAGTTGTCGTGAAGGTGTTGCCCCCAACTCAGCGCAAGCAACAGTGGCTCGACGCTATCGCCGGGCAGTTCGCCCAGGCGGTGTCCTTCGGACTCGCCCAGGCGCAGACGCTGGGGGTTGCGAGCCGCGCCCGCCTGCACACCGCTGTGTACCCTGAAGCGCGTCGGCTTGGTCTGCCGGCCGACTACGCCCGCATGGCCGTGAATGAGACCACCTCCTCGGTGCGGTCGTTCCTCGCCCTGCGGCGTTCTGGTCGCAAGGCGTCGTTTCCGACCGTGCGACGCACCAACCGGATCGGGCTCGGGGTGAACGCCTACGCCATCGTCGAGAGCGGCGGCCGTTTCGTGCTCCGCGTCTCGACCGGAGTGCGCGGGCAGTACCTGTGGCTGCCGCTCTCTGTCCCAGCTCGCTACACGCAGGCCATGGGTCACGTCCGTGGCGATGCTCGCCTCATCCGTCGTAGCGACGGTTGGTACGCTGTCTTTCCTGTACACAGTGCTACCGCACCTACCGCCTGTGGCGGGCACCCAACGGTGATCGGTGTGGATCTCGGCATCGTGCGTCTTGCGACAGCAGCCACACCGAACGGCGTGCGGGTCTGGCCAGGCAAGGCAGTGCGTGCCGGGCGCGAGCACTTCGCGGATCTGCGGCGGCGCTATGGAAGGCACCACCGGGTCGACCGCATCCGGGCCATGCGGGGCAAGGAGTCGCGCTGGATGGCCGATCTCAACCACAAGATCAGCGCGGAGCTCGTGGAGATCGCCTCCCACCATCCCGACCCGGTGATCGCCCTCGAACGTCTGGATGGCATCCGTTATCGGCTGCACGGGTCACGGCGTTTCAACCGCATGGTGTCGAGTTGGACCTTCCGCGACCTTGTGGACAAGATCCAGTACAAGGCAGAGCGCGCCGGTGTCCGAGTGCTCTTCGTGGACCCGCGCCGTACTAGTCGCACCTGCCCGAAATGCGGGCACGCAACGCGAGCGAACCGACCGACGCAGGCAGACTTCCGATGTGTCGCCTGCGGCTACCGCGGCATGGCCGATGCCGTTGCCGCCCTGAACATCGCTGCCGCAGCGGTTGATCTGCTGCAGCAAGGGCCGTCTGACACGGCCCGGCCCGACGAGGGCCAGACGGAGAGCCCGGCGCTCCGCCCGATGGAGCCAAGGCGCCCAGCTTCGCTGGACGCAGACTCCAACCTCGCAAGTCCCTCGCAGGGAACCCCCGCCGTTTAGGGCAGGGGAGGATGCCAGCTCGCAGATAGTTGGTATCTGTCCTCCATCAATAGGTCGAAGACGTAACGCCTCAGGGCCTCACGCATCGACAGCCCGCCTCCGTTGTTAACCCGCACGACCGGCCTACCCACTGCGTCAACAGGGCCTGAAATCTTGTGGCTGACAAAGCTCGTCACCAGCACCACGAGGTCTGCACCTGCGGCTTTCTCCGCTGCGCGCCTCGGGTCGGTAAAGCCGGACAGGAAGTCGAAGTCTCCCCCGAACCCCTCAACAGTCTCTCGGTAGGAGAGCTGGTGGTTGTCATCGCCGATCACCAGAACGCGCATCCCGGAAAGCGCCGTGCGCAAAAGGTGCCTGCCTTGTTTGCGCAACTCCTCCGCCTCGCTGGCGGCGTGACGCTTGAGGGCCTCGATGGTCTCCCGCTGAGACTCGTTGATCTCTTCGAGCGCCTTGACCCGGTTGTGTGCCGCGGTAAGGTCTCCCTCGAGAGCGGCTACCCGCTGCCGGAAAGAAGCGGCCACGTTGGTGACGACGCTTTGCGCGCGTTGATGCTTCCGGCTCACGTCGGCCAGACGTTCCTGAAGCGCCTGTGTGCGGCTGGCCACCTGGCGGGCGATCATCTGATCGGTGGCAGCCCGCCCCTCTTGAACCTTGCGTTCGCGAAGGCGCTCAAGCCCCTCGATCAAGGCTTTGGCATGTTCATGCCGCTCAGCGAAACTCCGCCGGAAGGTTGCCGGCAACGACGCCAGCATCCGCTTGGGGTCCAGCCCTTCCAGGTGGGCGACGTACAAGATCGTGCCGGGGTCCACGCCGGCCTCGAGATATTGGCGGACCATTGCTTTGTCCCGCACATTGGCGCGGAACCTGTGGCTTGCTCGGTATATGAAATCTTGGAGGTATCTCCGAACTTCCGGATGTGCCCACCGCTCAAGGATGGCCACCCGCATGGTCTTGATGCTCTTGCACCTCTTCGGAGGAATCGAGCGCGGCATTTGCTCGGCTATCATCCGAATCGCGTCAGGCTTGATGTTGGCCAGCATTTCGGTGAGACATTCGATCTCGCATGCGTCCATGTTGATGTCGATCTCCGGTTGGGGCGCCTTCGCCATCGCTCTCGCCTCCATGCTCTGGCCTGGACCTATAAAGAACTGTGGGACACCGGGTTTCCCCAGGCGCCCCACAGTAAGTCAACTCTCAGAGATTCGGCCCCTCGACGACCTTCAGTTTCGGCGCGACG
>JAJZIE010000243.1 GCA_021810725.1 Bacillota bacterium
TGTGGAGATCCCTCTGCCGGGGTGGCCAGAACCGTCACTAGGTACGGGTCGTCGAAGCAGGAAGCAGCAAAGGGCGCATCGCGAGATATTTGTCCAAAGTTGCAGAACGGTGGCTGCGTGAGACCATCACGGATATCAGCGGCGGTCTCTAGCGGTTCCTATATGCCTGATCGCGAGGCAAAGGCCTTCCTTGACCACGTCCGGCAGGCAGACGCGAAGCGCATGCTCTGGGTCCGCCCAGATGAAGCGATCGTGTTCGTGGTCGTGCAGCCGCACACGAACATTTCCGCCGACCTCCGCAACATACACCCGCCAACTCTCCGGGCTATTCGGCACGACTTCCAATGGCGGCCCAAGCCCTGCCTCCTCCCGGAGTTCCCGGCGGACGCACGCGTCGACGGCCTCCGCGGGCAGCCTCGCGCCGGACGGCGGCGTCCACGCCCAGTCCCCTTCATAGTCCGGACCGTTCTCGCTTCGATGCAGCAATAGGACCTCGATGCCGTCGCGTACCCGGCGGAAGACCACCGCCATGGCGCCGTAGGGTGGCTCGTCGGCTACGGGCAGTCCGTCCCACGTGGTGAGCGGGCGTTCATCGGCCGACATCCCGATCTCCCCTTTCCGAACCGGGCCCTGGTGGCGGACCGAACCCTGGCTGCCAGTCGGGCCATCGGATCTTCCAGGGCTGATGATGCGGGTCAGCGCAGGTCCGGTACCATCATACGCCAACGTTGGGGATCGGCGGGCGGAACGGGCCTCGACGCGCCAAGGCGCAGGAGCACCTGCCGCGGGAGGAGAAAACGTTCAGGACCACCCCGTTGGAGGTGGCCCATGCCCGATCCCTACCGCATCCTCGGCGTTCGCCGGGGAGCCAGCGATGACGAAATACGCAAAGCCTATCGCAAGAAGGCGAAGGCCTATCATCCGGACACCGTCCCGGCAGGGCGGCGTGCGGCGATGCACGAGCGCTTCCTGCAACTGCAGGAGGCCTATCTCGTGCTGTCCGACCCGGTCCGTCGCAAGGCCCTGGACCTCGAACTCCAGGCGCGACGCAGGCCCTGGCGGCGCCGCAAGGACCAGGAGGACTTCATCGACGACTTCTTTCGCAATCTCCTGCGCGGCATGATGCGCTGAGCCTGGCTCAGATCTGCCGACGCACGACGCCCCAGATGCCGAGGGCGAGCACGATGCCCGCCCAGACCCCCGCCCAGATCAGGACCGCGGGCGGCTGCGGGCCGATGGCCAGGAACGGGTTGCCGCCCAAGCCGAGCCCCTGCGTCGCGGCGACCAGGGAGCCCGGCTCAAGATAGTACTCGGCCGCCTGCCAGAGCGCGTTGGTCGGCAGGAGGATCTTGCCGATCTCGCCGACGGTCATGAGGGTCGGGTAGTTGAGCGCGACGCCCATCAGATCGACGGTGCCGAGCATCCAGACGAGAAAGAATGCCACCGTGCTGATGATGGCCGACGTGACCGCCGAAAGACGCGTCGCGAGCGCCAGGCTGAGCGTCATCATCAGGAGCGCCTGCGCCGTGATCAGGGCCAGCGCCGCCACTGGCTGGGGAGGAGCGAACGCGGCCACGCGGCTCACGATCAAGAGTTCTCCAGCGCCGGCCAGGAGCGCGAAGCCGCCCACCACCGCGGCAAGCCCGAGCCACTTGCCGAAGAGGTAGGCGCCCCGGCGCAAGGGTCGCGCCAGAATCGCCGCCGCCACCCCGGACTCGAGTTCGCCCGCCACCGCGGCCGCCGCCGTGAATACCGCCGTCAGGGCGAGCATGCCCGTGAAGAGCAGCATCAGGAAGAGGAGCAGAACCGAGAACTGCATCAGCCGCTCCACGCCCTGCAAGGAGCTGAGACGGCCGATCTCGGAAAACGCCCAGCCGGTGAGGCCGACGAGCAGGAGCGTCGCGGCGAAGAGAGCGAGCGTGAGGCGACGGCGCAGACTCTCGACCACGGTGAGGCGGCAGATCTCGAGCATCAGCGCACCTCCAGCCAATCGAGAAAGCGCTGCTCGAGCGACGCGCGGCGACGCGTGACGCCGTGGATCCTGCCGCCGAGCGCGACGAGCCGCGCCACGAGCTCAGGTACGTCGCCCTCCGCCAGTTCCGGGAAGCTGGCGTTGCGCGGCGCGGACCATGTCCCGCCGAGCCGCCCGATCTCCTCCTGCGAGACTCCCTCTACCTCCACGTCGACGCCTTTCGCCTGCAGGAGGCTGCCGAGCCCGCCCTGCGCGATCACCCTGCCGTGGTCGAGCACCGCGACCTCGTCGCAGACCGCCTCGATCTCGGTCAGGAGGTGCGAATTGAGGAAGACCGTCGTGCCTTTGGCCCGAAGGTCCTGGATGATCGTCCGCACGTCGTGCCGACCCACGGGATCGAGGGCAGACGTCGGCTCGTCGAGCACGACGAGCTCGGGATCGCCGAGGAGCGCAACGGCGAGGCCGAGCCTCTGCTGCATGCCCTTCGAGTAGGCGCCCACCCGGCGCAGCCCCTCGCCGGACAGGCCAACCGTCGCCAGGGCCTCCTCCGCCGCCGCGCGGCGCCTGCCTCTCTGCATGCCCGCAAGCGCCGCGTGCGCCTCCAGCACTTCGCGGCCCGAGAGCCACTCCTGATAGCGGAAGAGCTCGGGCAGATAGCCGATGCGGCGCCTCGCCGCCGGCTCGCCCAGGGGCAGGCCGAGTACCATGCCTTCGCCGCCTGTCGGCCGCACGAGGCCCAGGAGAAGCTTCACCGCCGTCGTCTTGCCTGCGCCGTTCGGTCCAAGAAAGCCGAAAACGCTGCCCCGCGGCACGGCGAGGCTGAGCCCGCGCAGGGCAACGTGGCGCCCGTAGCGCCGCTCGAGGAGCTCGGTGCGGATCGCGGCCGGCGGTGTTCCGCCGGCCGCGGCTTCCTGAGATTGCGCCACAGGGCACCTCCCGCTCGAGGTGGCATTCGCGGCCGCTTGGCCCGCTCCCTACCGACCGAGCTTCATGGTGCCGTTGTCGTCGCTCGCGGACTTCGGCACAGGCGCCGACGCCACGAGCCTTAGGCCGTTCCAGGTGTAGGTGATGTCCTGCGGCGACAGCGACGGGGCGACCAGCGGATCCTGCGGCCGGTAGCGCTGGTAGCGCAGCGTGACGTACCCGGTGCCCGAGCCGACGATCTGCAGCTGCGTGACCTCCTGGCCGAGGCTTGGCAGCGTCGCGAGCTGCATCGAGCCGATCAAGGTCGTGTCGTGCCAAAAGAGGACCATCTGTCCGTACGCGTCGGCCGTCGGCCAGCGCACCATCGGCACCGCCGTCAGGGTGCCGCCGAACCCGTCCGGCACGGTGACCACCTTGCCGAAGGGCTGGAGGCGCTCACCCGTGACGCCCTGCGAGCCGTACTCGACCGCGGACTGCGCCACCTTGAGCACCTGGGCGTGCGTCAGGCCGAGGTACGGCAGGCGCATCGCCAGTTTGTTGCCGCTGTCCATCGGCACGGCCGCCGAGGCCTGGAGGCCCTTCGCGGTCCAGCGATAGGTGACGTCCTCCGGGGTCAGGGACGGAGCGTACATGGGGTCGGTCGGCTTGTAGCGCCAGAACCGCACCGTGACGTAGCCCGTGCCCCAGGCGACGATCTTGAGCTGCGCGGACTCCTCGCCGAGGTTCGGCAGCTTCGCGAGGCGGTCGGAGCCGATGAGGGTCCCGTTGTGCCAGAAGAGCACCAGCTGCCCGTAGCCGTCCGCGGTCGGGAACCGGACCGCGGGTACCGCCGTCAGGGTGCCACCGAATCCGTCGGGCACGCTGACGATCTTGCCGGCGATCGCCAGATGCTCTCCTGTCGCCTTGCCCTGGCTTGTCTCCTGGGCAGCCGTCAAGACGCGCTGCACCTGGGAGCGCTCGAGAACGTGGGCGGGGGCGGCCCCTGCCGCCGCGGCGAACGGAAGCGACGCCAGCACGGCGGCGGTGCC
>JAJZIE010000244.1 GCA_021810725.1 Bacillota bacterium
CCTCCCAGTAGCCCATGACGACGTCCTGGCCGAGCCCGATGCCGGTCAGCCACTTGACCGACTTGTAGCCGTACATCCCCGGCACCACCAGCCGCACCGGCGCGCCCTGGGTCCTCGGCAGCGGCCGCCCGTTGATCTGCCACGCGATGAGTGGCCGGTAGCGCGCGATCTGACGCGCGTCGAGGCCATCCCAGTAGACTCCGTCGCCCGATCGGAAGGTCACCCACGGTTGACGAGCCGGCTGCCAGCCAAGCCGGAGCAAAAGATCCTGGACGTCGACGCCGCGGAACGCGACGCCGTCCACCGCCCAGCCCGTGACGCAGGTGAAGTCGAGACGGCGGCTCTCGGCCTGCATGGCGGTCAGTTCCTGAAAGGTAAACTCCCTGGGCCCGTCCCTGGCGCCTTCGATGCGCAGGCGATAGGCCGCCCGGGAGATCGCCGGGTAACCGTCCGTGACGGTGTAAGGAACGAACCCCGGCAGGGTGCCGCCGCTCTCGCTGAGGAGGCCGGACGGCCCACCGCCCAAGGCGGCACCGACACCGAGGCGCAGCATGCCCGGCAGGTAGTAGGCGGCCGGCAGCGCGAGCAGGCTACCGAACCCCCAGCGCAGGAGGTTGCGGCGCGAGATCCCCGGTCGCTGCGTCCCGTCTGCCTGCCGGCTCGGCCACCACCGCTTCGGACGTTCGTCGAGGAGGTGCACGACGAGCCAGAGAGCGAGGCCCGCCGCCGCCAGGGCGTGCACCCATGTGGCGACCGCCCGGATGGCGCCGCCGTCCAGCAGCAGCCCGAGCCCGCTCAGCACCAGCACCACGACGAGGCCGAACGCCGTGCGATGGCTGGCCGTCCCGCCCTTCGGCGGCCACGGGAAGAGGCGCAGCGACGCGACGAGCAGTCCGGCGCCATAGAGCAGGCCGCCGTACGTGTGCAGGGCCTGCGCCCAGGGCAACGCCGGCCCAAGGGCGCTGCGCAGCGGCGCCGAGAAGATGGCGAGGCCAGTAAGGATAAACGCGAGCAGCAGCGCCGCGTGCCGCCAGTGCCGCGCGAAGAACGTGCAGGCCAAGTCCCCGTGCTCCCCCCGGGCTCGGTTGCCACCATTGTACCTCTGGATGGCAAGCGGGAAGCCGGACGGGTCTTCTCAGCCCTGGAGCAGGGCGCTCAGGGTCACGGGCTGGAGATGGAGCTGCTCGGCCATGGCCAGGGCCTGCCTAAGGCGCCTCAGCCCTTCCGTATCGTCGCGCAAGGCGATGATGTCGCCGGGGTGGAGGGTGCGCGGCCAAACGTGGACCGTCTCGTCCGCGCCACCGACGTTCCAGAGCACGAGACGCTCGCTTTCGGCCCTGCCCGCCCGCTGCCAGGCGCGATCGAACTGCCCGTAGGGCGGGCGCAGATAGCGCGGCCCGGTGCCCAGGGCGTCCGCGACCAGCCGTGCGGTCGAGGCCACCTCGCGCCGCAGCCGATCTTCGGGCAATCCGCGCATCGCCCGGTGGTGGTAGCCGTGGTTCGCGACCTCGCTGCGCGCCTCCTGGATCTCGAGCAGCATCTGCGGGTCGCCCGCGATGGCCTGGCCGCTCACGAAGAAAGTGGCCTGCGCCCCATGCCGGCGCAGGAGCTGCAGCATGGCGGGCACGATGCGACCCTCCGGACCGTCGTTGATCGTGATCGCGATGACGGGCCGTTTGGTCTTTACATGCGTCAGGATGTCGGCGGGGGTCGGGTGGGGCGAGGGTAGCAGGGACCAGAGCGCGAGGGGCCAGAGAAGATGCGTAGATATCCCCCCGGCTAGCATGTCCCGCGCACCGCAGAGAGCCGCTGCCCGTTGGAAGGAGGCCCGGGTCCGCCGCCAGAACTTTTCCTCCATCATTCCTTGGAAGAGGGGGCGTTGCCATGGCGACGCTGCGCAAGGCGACGGCGGCAGACGCCGAGGCGATCGCGGAGCTGATCGAATCAAAGCGCCGGCAGTACGCGGCCTACCAGCCGGTCTTCTGGCGCGTGGCGCCCGACGCCGTGGCACGGCAGGTCCCCTATCTGCGGGAGCTGCTCGAAGGGGGCGACACGATCGCCTTGGTCGCGCAAGCGGAGGGAGGCGGTCTCGGCGGAGCCCTCGTCGCCAGGATCGTGCCGGCGCCGGCCGTCTACGCGCTCTCCGGCCCCACCTGCAGCATCGACGACTACTGGGTGGCCGACCGCCAGGCGTGGGACACGCTCGGCCAAGCGCTCCTGAGCGAAGCCTGCCGCCTGGCCAGGGAGAGCCACGGCGCCGCACAGGTGGTCGTCGTCTGCGCCCAGCAGGATGAAGCGAAGCGGGCCATGTTGGCCGGCGCCGGCCTCACGGTGGCGAGCGAATGGTGGACCATGCCCCTCTGACGGACGCGCGGCCAAGACACCCGCGCCCACCAGGCCATGGTCCGAGGAAATGAGGTCTGACATGTCGTCGAGGCAGCGTCCACCTAGCCGCACCCTGTTCTGGACCGGCCTAGCACTGGCCCTGGTCGCGCTGCTCTCCTTCTCGGCCACGGCGCCGACGGAGACGGCCACATGGTCCGCGCAGGCTCCCCTGACCGGCCCGCTCACCGTGCCAAGGTCCCTCAGGCGCACGCTCGTCCTGCGCACGGGCAGCTTCGAGGTGCGCTGGGACGGCATGGCAGGGGCACTCACCGTGCTGGACGCCCAGGACCCCGGGCACCCGGTCTTCGCGACCTTGCCGCACACCGCGTTCGTCGGGGCGTCGGTCGGCCAGATGACGGCCCTGGAGCACCTCGGCTACTTCAGCCTCGACCGCACGACGTCCCTCAGCTACACCCGCCAGACGGTCGCTTCCATCGCCCTGAGCCACGGCGCCGTGCTCGTTCACGGCCGCCTCGTCGGCTCCCTCGGCCGGAGCGTCCCCTACGTGTTCGAGCTCCAGGCGGCGGAGCCCGCCGCCCTCTCCTACCGCGCCCACGTCGGACGTCCAGCCGACCGGGTCTATCTGAGCTGGCGGTCGGAGCCTCGGGAGGGCTACTTCGGCTTCGGCGTCCAGTTCAGCCTCCTCGACATGCAGGGCGAAGCGGTGCCGATGCTGCCCGAGGAGCACGGCTACGGGCGCGGCCGGGAGCCGCTCACGCTGCTGGCGGACGTCGTCGACGGCGGCGCCGGCGGCAACTATTACAACACCTACGCCCCGGTGCCGTTCTTCCTGACGAGCGACATGCAGGCCCTCTACAGCGAAAACCGGGGCTACCAGGCCTTCAACTTCCGCGACCCGAACCTCGGACAGCTCGAGGTGGACGCCCCGGCGGCCCATGGTCTTCTCTTCGCCGGTGCCTCGCCGGCCGGACTGCTGCGGGCGTATGGCGCAGCCGCGGGCCACATGCAGCCCCTGCCCGGCTGGACTCAGCGCGGCCTCGTCCTGGCCGCGGAAGGCGGCACCCAGGCCGTGCTCTCCCATCTCAAGACGCTGCTGGCCCACGGCGTCGCCGTGAAGGGGCTCTGGATCCAGGACTGGACCGGCCTGCACCGCACGAGCTTCGGTGAGCAGGTGGTGTGGAACTGGCAGCTCGACCGGTCCCACTATCCCCATTGGCAGGAACTGCTCGACTTTCTGCACCGGCACGGCATCAAGCTGCTCGGTTACATCAACCCGTTCCTGACCGATACCGGCAAGCCCATGGGGCCGCAGAACCTCTATCTCGTCGCGAAGGCCAAGGGCTACCTCGTCGACAGCGCCTCGGGCGTCCCCTACGCCTTCCACTACCCCGGCAACACCGCCTACCTTGTCGACCTCGGCAATCCGCAGGCGGCGAGGTGGCTCGAGGGCATCATGCGGCGGCAACTGGTCGGGAACGGCTTCGACGGCTGGATGGCCGATTTCGGCGAGGAACTCCCGATCGGCGCCAGAACGGCGCACGGCATCGCCACGGCGGCCGACC
>JAJZIE010000245.1 GCA_021810725.1 Bacillota bacterium
GCACGTAGCGGTACATCACCGGGGGACCGCAGACGAGCGCCGCGGTCCGGCCGGGATCGATGCCGCAACCGGGCAGGAGTGTGGTCACCGGCCCCACCTGGCCATGCCAGAGCCCTTCGAGGTGGTCCACCGTCTCGAGCACCGTCACCCCGGGCTCCTGCCGCCAGAGCTCGATCTCGTCGCCGAACAGGCGGTCCTGCGGCGCCCGCATGCCGTAGGCGATCGTCAGCCTGCCATAGTCGCCGCGATGGCGGAGCACCTCCTTTATGGCCGAGCGCACGGGCACGATGCCGATGCCCCCCGCCACGACCAGGATGTCCTTGCCGCGCAGGTCCGCCATCGGGAACGCTGTACCGTACGGTCCCCGCACACCGACGGTGTCTCCCGGCCGCAGCCGCTCGAGAGCCTCCGTCACGTTGCCCACACGTCGCACCACGATCTCGAAGGCGGTCTCCTGGCCGGGACCCGAGCTCACGGAGATCGGCGCCTCGCCGATGCCCATGAGCGAGATCTGGACGAACTGGCCGCTCTGGTGGCCGAGCGGGTGTCCGGATGCAAGTCGCAGGCGGTAGAAGGTCTCGCTTTGGGTCAACGGGCGCATCTCGACGATCGTCGCCCGCTCCGGCACGTAGGGATCCCTGGCGGCGAGCTGCTCGAGCGGCAGCATGGCCGTCGCCGCCTGCGGCAGCGCCGCCGTCGACTCCTCGGCCTCCGCGAGCGTGGGCGTGGTGGTCAAGACCCGATCCCTCGCCCCAGCGGCCGCTTCCTCCGGGCCCTCACGGCCGAGCAGAGCCTCAAGCGCCTGGCCGAGGCTTCGCTTGCCCAGTCCCTCCACCGGCTCCTCAAGCACCTCGGGGTGACGCTCGAGCAGGGCGTTGTAGACATCCACGGGGCTAGCCACACCGGCGATGCAACTGTCGATGCAGCGGCCGCAGCCGACGCAGGCGACAAACCCGAAGCGCTCGGGCATGTAGAGACCCTTGCGGTAGAAGCGGTGGCGGTAGCGGTCGCGGCGCAGGCGGAACTGGTGACCGCCGGCCACCTTGGCGAAGTCCTGCAGCATGCAGGAGTCGCAGAGGCGAAAGCGCCTGCCGGACTTGAGGTCCCAGTCGACGACGTCCTGGACATCGAAGCAGTAGCAGGTCGGGCAGACGAGGTTGCAGGCGCCGCAGGAGAGGCAGAGCTCCGAGCGCTCCTGCCAGAGTTCGTCGTTGTAGCTCGCGAGGAGGAGGCGCGGCAGGGCTTCGGGCGGGCAGTCGAGCTCGTGCTGGCGCAGACCCTGGCGATTGCGCCGCCAGACGGCCTCGCGGCGTCTGAGATCCGCGGGCGGGGCGTCCAGGGCGTCATCGCCGAAGAGCGCCAGCAGACCGTCCCCCTTGGCCGTGCGGCTCTCGACCAGGTACGTTCGCCCGATGCGGGTGAGCAGGAGATCGTAGCCTTCGCGCGCCACCGCGGTGCCCATGGCGCCCGCGAACACATGGCTCGAGGGCGTCTCGACGTCGCACGCCACCAGTGTGGCGAGGGAGCGCCTGCGCTGGTAGTGCGGGTCGGGCACGCCCCGCGCGAAGACTTCGTCCATCTGGCGGATCGCCGCGACGTCGTACGGGTGCAAGCCGAGCAGCACGAAGGGCCTCGCGTCGAGTTCAGGTTGGGCGTAGCGACCCGGGCGCTCGTAGGACACGAGCTCCTCCCGCTGGGGCAGGAAGTAGCGGAGCGGGGGTTCCAGGGTGACATCGTGGTCCAGGCGCAGGTCCTCGGCCTGGTGCAGGTCGTCGAAGACGAAGCGCTCATCGCGCTCCTGGACCGCCACGACGCGCTGCTGGGCAAGGAGCGTGCGGGTCCAGGAGGCGATCTGGGTCTCCTCGACCTTGATCACGCGCATGCTGCATCCCTCTCGCTGAAAGAATGTGAACTCCTGAACAAGGCTGGGCGCAGGAGCAGGCAGCTGCACCGGCGATCCCTCCCACTCGTCAGATAACGCCCGAAGGCCCTTCGCCGCAACCCCTCGGGGCAGAGTCGCGACACCCGGCGGAGCAGGCCTTCTTTGATCCACGTTGGGGGTAGCGCGCACCGTGATTGTCATAGCCTCTGCCTATGTCCCGATTGCCGTCGATAGCCCGATTCGGGCTCCTGTCCCTGGTTGGCCGGCCGGACAGCACAGGGAAAGGGTTCCCGCGAACCGCCCGCCCGGGGCCTGTCTTTCCCGGCCGACCCTCACGGGCTTCCCCTTCTACCGCATCGGCGCATGGTCACCACGAAGAGCGCAGATTTGCCGCCAGCGGAGGCGACGGTGCTACCGTCCGAATGGGCACTGGCGTATTCTGGGACAGGGGGATCGCCGTGAAACTCGCAACGGCCGCCGTCCTCTTGGCGAGCGCGATCGCGATCAGCGGCTGCGGGCCACAAAGCGCCCGTCGAGCCGCGGTGAAAGAGACCGCCAAGACCGTACACGCGTCCAAACATTCGACTGCCCCACCCGTGACCTTCAACGTGAACGCGCAGCTTTACTTGCCCTTTCCGACCTACATTCCGGCGGGCTTCACCGCGGAGGATGTTCGCATCTTCGGCAACAACGAAGTCGCCCTGGACTACATCGCGCCCAAGATCGACCGATACGGCCCGGCGCAGCTGTGGTTTCAGGAGTACGTGAGTCGCCCGCCGTCCCTCTCGGACCTCTGCACGGCGCTACGAACCATCGTCGCGCTGAACGCCGACGCGCGCGCGATCTACTGCGTCTACTACGATGGCCCGACCACGCTGTACGGCCTCTACTACAAGGCCGTGAGCCTGAACCAGGCGACATGGATCTGGGAGCAGGTGAACTATCCGCATCAACCAGGGGCATCGGCCGACCTCCGGCAGTGGCAACCAGAGCTGATCAGGATCGCGCAAAGCAGTGTGCACGATGGCTGGAGCCTGGCCCAAGGGGCTCCCGTAGCGCAGTAAGGTGCCTGCCCAAGGTGCGCCGTTGCGGACTGCGCCGTCTGGCGCGCCGCTTTCGGGCGACGTTGCAGAGGGAGTCCAGGCAATCGGTCCCCAGGCGCAACCTCTCACAGGTCCCTTGCTGCCGCGTCACCGCTTTGCGCAGCCCCGTGGCGGACAGGCCCGCGCCTACCACGGCCACGTTCACGCCAGAGGAGCAGGGCGAGTAGCCACAGCGCGATCAGCGTCACAGCAACGCTGAAACCCAGCCGCGTGAGGTCGAGGTGCGCCAAGGGCGCCAGGACGTGGGCCACCCTCCTCGACCAGCCGCTGGCGAGCCCAAGCAGTTCGATCGTGCCCACGCCGAACGCCACGCCCACGGATAGTCCTGTGACGCAGATGTTCCATAGCCGACGCCGCGCAGGCCGCAGCAGCGACCAATCGTAGGCAAACCGCATGGAGACGCCGTCGATGCTGTCGCACAGACTCATTCCAGCCGCGAAAAGGCACGGCAGCGACAAGATGTCGTACCAGGGCAACGGCCCCATGGCGGCACCCACCGTGGTCGCGAGCAGCGCAATCTCGGTCGCCGTGTCGAAGCCGAGCCCAAACAGCACTCCAACCGGGTACATGCCGGATGGCCGCCGGATCCTGCGCACGACCCGGCCGAAGATCCTAAAGAGCGGGCCACCGAGGTTGGGGGATCGAGTCAAGTCCCCACGTCGCCGCAGGGTGTCCCTGAGCCCCTGCAGATTCAGGGCGGCGATGGTGTAGAGAAACATCGTCGACACAAGAGCGCCGACAGGGCCGCCGACGCCATGGAGCCAGGAGGCCGGGCCGGCGATGGCGATGTGCATGCGGCCGGCCGCGAGGGCCAAGGCGCAGGCGAGCACGAGCACGATGGTCGAATGGCCCAGGGAGAACCAGAGTCCAACGGTGAGTGGCTCCTGTCCTTCCCCGCGCAGTTTGCGGGTCGTGTTGTCA
>JAJZIE010000246.1 GCA_021810725.1 Bacillota bacterium
GCAGCAGCCCGAAGCGCCCGTTCGTCTCCTCGGGGGTGCCGAAGCCCGCGAGCTGCCGGATGGTCCAGAGACGCCCGCGGTACATGTCGCGGTGGACACCCCGCGTGTAGGGCGGTTCACCGGGGTTGCCAAGGTCGCGCAGGGGGTCGAAGCCCCTGATGTCGTCCGGCGCGTAGACCGCTTTCACGGGGATCCCGGACGTCGTGCGGTAATCTTTGCTGGTGCTGCCGAGAGCATCGCTTGCATCGGTGGGCATACCGTCACTCCCTCTCCAGGGCTATTGGCGATGGGGAAGGACAGGTCCTGCAAGAAGGGCCCCGGGACGACTCGGACCACTCGCTCGTCGCGGCCAGAAAACGACACGCAGGCCGTCGGCGCACGGACCCCGGCCGGCGTTCTCGCGCGGGTGGGCCGGGCCATGCGCCGCGTGACCCGCGAGGAGGTGCGGGCCGATGGCCGGTAGAAGTTCCGGAGCAAACCCGTTTGGAGGCGGCCACCCATGTCGAGGACGCGCGGCCTGCTCGCTCTCCTGCTGCTTCTTGCGCTGGGCGGCTGCGGCACCGCCGCACCCAGCAAGCATGCGAAGTCGCCGCACCTGCCGGTGTGGACGGTAGCGTCGTTCGGCGTGACCCTGCAGCATCCCGCCGGCTGGCATGTCGCCGCGGGCTACCTCGAGCGCCTGCAAGGCAAGACCGGCTACGTGTCGCTGAGCGCCCTGCAGGGCAGCGGACTGACACCGCGGGCCGCGGCCGAGAGCCAGGCGCATCAGGCGCTCAACTCCTTCGGCGGCGCCCCTACGCTGAAAGCGCTGAAGGTGGGCGGGCAGCCAGCCTACGTCATCCTGCCGTCGAGCGGCGGGACGGAGGCGGCGGCTATCGTCCTCTACCCGAGGCCCCAGGAGATTTCTGGCGTTCCCTACCGCTATCTCATCGTCACGTCGACCGCCAAGGACATCATGCCCATCGTCCAGAGCCTGCGCTTCCTCGGCAAGAAGAACTAGTGCAGGTTTCACCCCAAGGAAGGAAGCGGTGTCGGATGCGGCTATCCCCGTCGGTGGAGGCAATCCCGCGCTCAGGCATTCGCGCCATGGCGGCCATGGCCCAAGGGCGGCCAGAACTCCTGCACCTCGAATACGGCGAGCCGAACTTCTTTGCCCCCGAGGCTGTCCGCCGCGCGGCAGCCGATGCGCTCCTCGCGGAACGCATGGTCTACACCCCGACCGAAGGCCCCGCCGCCCTGCGGCAGGCGATCGCGCGCAAGCTCGCCCGGGTCAACGGCGTGGCGGTCGGGGAGGAGCGGATCTTCGTCACCCACGGCGGCGTCGGCGCGCTCTTCGCCTCCCTCGCCAGCGTCCTGGGACCCGGCGACCGCATCCTGATGCCCGACCCTTGTTGGCCGAACGCTGTCGGCCAGGTGCTGACGCTGGGCGCGGAGCCGGTCTTCTACCCGCTCGAGGCCGCGACCGGATTCATGCCCGAGCCCGAGGCCTGGCCGGTCGACGAGCGTACCCGCGCGATCCTGATCAACAGCCCGCAGAACCCGACGGGCGTGATCCTGCCCCGGCCGATGCTGGAGCGCATCGCGGCGGTGGCGCGCCGGCACGGTCTCTGGGTAATCTCGGACGAGGTCTACGATCAGATCTATTTCGGAGAACGTCCCGTGAGCATGCTGGACATCTATCCCGAGGGCACGCTCGCGGCCTACAGCTTCTCCAAGACCTACGCCATGACGGGCTGGCGGCTCGGCTACGCCGTCCTGCAACCCGGGATGCAAGGGCACACCACCAAGCTTGTGGAGTCCTGCTACTCCTCTTCGTCGATGGTGGCACAGGTCGCCGCCCTTGCGGCGCTCGAGCAGGTGGAGCCGAGGGAGATCGACGCCATGGTCGACTCCTATCGGCAGGCGCGCGACCGCGCGATGGAGCAGCTGAGGGCGGCGGGCCGGCACCGCTATACGCCCGAAGGTGCCTTCTACCTCATGCTGCCGGTGCCTCAGGGCCTGAGCTCCGACGACTTTGCCAGGATGCTGCTCGAGCAAAAGGACATGGTGGTGGTGCCCGGCGCGACGTTTGGCCGCCTCGCGGACCGCGAGGTGCGCCTGAGCCTTGCGGCAGGGGCCGAGAACGTCGTCGAGGGGGTCGGGCGCTGGCTCGAACTCTCCGCGGAACTCGGGCGGGCGGCGCGCTAGCCGCGCGGCCGTAGCACAGCTCCCGCACGACGCAAAGGTAGTCAGGGGCCCCGACGGGCGGAAAGACCCCTTCGAGCACCCTTGGCGTCGGGCGTCGAACACTCCGGCGCGGCGGGCCGGGTGCCCCCTGGGCCCATCAGCCCAGGGGCCCCAGCCCTCGAAAGGGGCGGCAAGAAGTTGGCGGCCATCTGGACTCTTCAACTGCTGGTACCCGCGGATCGGTCCCTCTTTCCTCAAGTCGAGGCGGCCATCCGTGGCGGCGTGACGATGGTGCAGCTCCGCGAGAAGGTTCGACCGGACGGGGAGACCTACCGGCTTGGTCTCGCGTTGCGCGAGCTTGTGCGGCGGGCCGGCGCCGCCTTCGTCGTCAACGACCGTCCGGACCTCGCGGTGGCCCTGCGGGCCGACGGTGTCCATGTCGGCCAGGATGACCTGCCGGTGGACGCCGTGCGCCGCGTCGCGCCGGGCCTGCTGGTCGGGGCGTCGTGTCATGACCTCGAAAGCGCCAGGCGCGTTCAGGACGCGGACTACCTCGGCTTCGGCCCCGTCTTCCCGACGCCGTCGAAGGACGACGCGGCCGCCCCGACGGGCGTCGCGGCGCTGCGGGCAGTTGCGGCGGAGATCCAGCGGCCGCTGGTGGCGATCGGAGGCATCGCCCTTGGCAACGCGGCCCAGCTCCGCGGCAGCGGCGTCGCGGGCGCCGCGGTGATCAGCGCCATCCTTGGCGCCGCAGATCCGGAGGCCGCGGCCAGGGACCTGCGCAAAGAACTGGGCGTCTGATGCGACGCACGGACCGGCGGGCGCAGGACGCGGCCGGCGAAGCGATGCGGTGGCGGCCGCGCGCCGCCACCGCGAAAAGGTTCCTTGGGACCGACGCCGGCAAGGCGGCTGTCGACTACTGCGAGAGATCGGCCAGTTCCTGCACCGCCTGAATGTCGGTCATGCGGCGCCCTTCGTGGAACTCGTCCCAGAGCTCGGCACCCTTGCCGCTGATCGTGATGGTGTCGCCCTGCCCGGCCAGGGCCAGGGCGCGCCGGATCGCCTCGTAGCGGTCCAGCACGATGTCGGTGGGCACGCCGCTTTCGCGCGCTCCGCCGGCGACCTCGATCGCCGTCTGCAAGGCGTCCTCGCCACGGGGATTGTCGATCGTGACGATGAGGTGGTCGACGAGGGCGGCGGCGATCGCGCCCATCAGCGGCCGCTTGCCGCGGTCGCGCTCGCCGCGGCCGCCGAACACCGCGATGACCCGGCCTGTGCTGGTGCGGCGCGCGAAGCGCAGGAGCTGCACCAGGCCCGCCGGGTTGTGGGCGTAGTCGACCACGACGCGCCGTTCGGGATTCCTGGCCTCCATCAGGTGCATGCGTCCGGAGACGTGGCGCACCTGTGCGATGCGCTCGAGGGCGTCCTCCGGCGCGACATCCAGACCGGTCGCCGCCGTGAGGGCAGCGAGGGCGTTCTCCACGTTGTATCTGCCCGGAAGCCTGAGCTCGAGCGGGAACCTGTCGCCATCGATCGCGACCTCGCCGCGACCACCCGCGACACCCTCGTCCTGCCAGCGCAGGAGGCGCACGTCGCCGTCCCGCCCGAACGTGCGGATGGGCACCCGCGTGACGCCGACAAGGTAGTCGTAGGCGGGGGAGTCAAGGTTGAGCACGGCGAAGGCGGGTCGCTCCTGCTCCGACAGCCCGGAGAAGAGCAGGCCCTTGGCCTCGAGGT
>JAJZIE010000247.1 GCA_021810725.1 Bacillota bacterium
CGGCGACCGGCATGTTCTTGGCCGTGGTGGTGGCGCTCGAGTGGGGGCTTGTGAAGTTTCTGCGAGACGAGCTCTTCTACGAGCGCCACCGCAAGGGCTTTCGCAACCGGCGGCTACATAGGGTTGGCCTTGTCTTCTGGGGCATCGCCAGCGTGGGCCTTGCCGTGGTCGGCCTCTTTCTCATCCGCGCCATCATCGTGCTCTCCTGGACGACGCCCATGCCCACGCTGGGCCACTGACCGTCCGGCCGTCGCCGCCAGCCGTGATTCCCGGCGCCGAGCGGACTTCTGCAAACGTGAACCGGGGCACCTCCCCGAGCAAACTAAAAGCCGCGCTGCCCATTGACAGCACGACCACGCATGCGCGAATCTATAGTGGTTGGAACGCAGTCACACCAATGATTAGACCTACCCAACTTGATTCTACACCGGGTGGCCTTCGGAAGTCAACCCACTGAAGGAGGAGTTGTCCTGGAGCAGGGCGACTGGATCGAGGAAACCGAACGCCTCCATCTTGTCCTGGCCGAGGTGCGCGCCCAGCAGGATCGCGCGCGTGCCGAGTTCAGCGACGTACGCGAGGACATGGTCCGCGATCGCCGTGAGTTCTGGGATGAGTTCCGGTTCAAGCCGGGCGAGCTCTACGAGACCCTCGGTGCGGTCCTGCAGCAGAACAAGATGCTGGCGGAGGGCGAGCGACGGTTCCGGCAGGCCGCCCAGACCTTGCGGGATCTCGGTCGGCTTGAGCGTTCCCCCTACTTCGGCCGGGTGGACTTCGCCGAGCGCGGAGCGGGCGAACCCGAGAAGATCTACATCGGGGTCGCGTCGCTGCGCACCGCCGACGACGACTTCCTCGTCTACGACTGGCGCGCCCCGATCGCGAGCCTGTACTACGACCAGGGCCCCGGCACCGCGAGCTACATGTCGCCGATGGGCGAGGTCTCCGGCCAGATGCACCTGAAGCGCCAGTTCGTCATCTCCGAGGGACAGCTCCGCATGATGTTCGACACCGGCGTCACGATCGGCGACGAACTCCTGATGGAAGCGCTCAGCGGACACTCGGACGCCGCGATGCACGCCATCGTGGCGACGATCCAGCGCGAGCAGAACCTGGTCATCCGCGACGACCGGCATCGCCTGCTGATCGTCCTCGGCTCCGCCGGCAGCGGCAAGACGTCGGTCGCCCTGCAGCGCGTTGCCTACCTGCTCTACCGGCACCGCGACAGCTTGCGGGCGGACCAGATGGTGCTCTTCTCCCCCAACGCGCTCTTCAACAGCTACGTCGCCACGGTGCTGCCGGAACTCGGCGAGGAGCCGCTCCAGCAGACCACCTTCCAGCAGCTTCTGGGGCACAGGCTCGGCCGGACCTACCGCCTGGAGGATGCCTACGATCAGCTCGAAGACCTCATGGCCACCCCGGACCAGGAAGCTCGTTCGGTGAGGCTTGAAGGGATCCGCTACAAGTCGTCGCCCGCGTTCCGGCACGTCCTGGACCGCTACGCGGAAGGCCTGCGGCGGGAGGGCCTCGTCTTCGTGCCCGTCCGCTTCCGTGGCAAGGAGATCGTCTCCGCGCGCGCGATGCAGTCGCGGTTCGAAGCCTTCGGTCCTGACGTCCCCGTCTCGACCCGCGTCAGCGTGATCCATGACTGGATCGTCGAAAAGGTCGCGGCGTTCGAGAAGCGGGAGTCCCAGGAGGACTGGGTGGACGAGGAGGTGCAGCTGCTCGGGCCCGAGGAGTTCCAGGGCGCCGATCTCAAGGTGGGCCGCGGGCGCGCGGGCGCCCCCGTTGACCAGGTGGAGGCGGTGCGCGGACACCTTGGCGCCAAGATCGTGCACAGGAACCTGCAATCGGCGAAGCAATGGGTCGAGCAGCGCCAGTACGTCGATCTCGAAGGTCTCTACCTGCGCCTCTTCAAGGACCGGAGCCTCCTGTCGGCGGTCGCCGCGAAGGAGACGCTTCCGCGTCGGTGGGACGCGATCCGCCGCGACACGCTCGCCCGCCTCGAGCTGACGATCCTGCCCTACGAGGACGCGACGCCGCTTCTCTACCTCGACACGCTGGTGCGCGGCGCCCGCGTCAACCGGAGCGCCCGCCACGTGATCGTGGACGAGGCCCAGGACTACTCCCCGCTTCAGTTCGAGGTCCTGCGCCGGCTCTTCCCTTCCGCCCGCCTCACGCTGCTCGGAGACCCGCACCAGACGGTGTCGGCGGCGCCGTCCGCGCTTACCTCACCGGAGGACCTGCAGGAACACGTCGGTCCTGGCGAGACGGAAGTCGTGCGGCTGCGTCAGAGCTACCGCTCCACGCGCGAGATCGTGGAGTTCACGCGGAGCCTCCTCCCCACCGGCGCAGACATCGTGCCGTTCGAGCGCCGCGGCGAAAAGCCCCGGATCGTCCAGGTCGCCAACCGCCAGGACCTCGGAGAGCGGATCGCGCTCGACATCGCCAGCCTGCGGCGCGAGGGTCTCGAGACGGTCGCGGTGATCTGCAAGACGGCGCGCGAGAGCCGCGAGGCGTTCGCCGCGCTCCAGTCGAGGGTCGACCTGCAGTTCATCGAGAAGGACGCGTCGTCCTTCAGCCGCGGCGTCCTCGTCCTGCCCGGCTACCTCGCGAAGGGACTCGAATTCGACGCCGTCATCATCTTCGACGCCTCGGCGGAAGTGTACCGGGGCCCGGAGGAACTGGGCCTTCTCTACACGGCCTGCACCCGGGCGATGCACCGCCTGCACCTCTACACGGCGGGAGAGCTCTCGCCCCTCCTGGCGGCCGCGGATCCCGGAACGTACATGGAGACCGCGCGCTAGGCCCCGCTTCCCCGCCCGCCGGGATCCGAACCGCCTCCGAAAAGCCCGGGAGCGCCACCGCTGGGTGGCGCTCCCGACTGCGTCATTCGCCTTCCGTCTGATCGTCCGCGGGCTCCATGTCGCTGCCCGCGATGCAGTGGCCGACCGTGCCCTGGAGAACGATCGGTCCGGTGGCCTCCGCGTGGTCGCCGGCCTGCACGTAGACCCTGGCCGTCGGCGGCACGGGCAAGGCGATGTCGGTCCCGGTGTGGATGCCCTGCCACATGTGGAAGTTCGGGTCCACCTCGACCATCTGGCGCATGATCTCGCCCTGGATCGTGTACCAGTACCGGTCGTACTGCGGACCGAAGGTCGACGGGCTGGGAAGATTGATGCCCGTGATCACGATCGCCGAGCCGCTGCCCGGGCCCTGGCGCAACCAGAGCGATCCGCCGGGAATGAACGTCGGCGTGAGCGGGCTCGCCGTATCGAAGAAGCTCGCCTTGCATTCCGGTGCCGGCCCCGGTTCGGGCTGACCCGCCACCGGCCAGGCCACCATGAGCGGGCCTGGCGCCGCCATCTGGTTGTGCAGACCGATCTTGTGGAACGTGACAGGCCCCACGACGCCGTCCGCCGAGATCGCGTTCGCGGTCTGGAAGGCGATGACGGCTGCGCGCGTCGCCGCGTCGTAGTACCCCTGCACGCGACCGCTGTAGTAGCCGAGGCGCTGCAGGATGGTCTGCAGGAAGACGACGTCGAAGCCGTTGCGCCCTGTCTGGATCGCGCGCCCGCCCGCGAACGTGTAGAGCCAGCTGGCGTCCAAGGAGCCGTTGCCGACCGTCGCCGTGTTGTCGAGGCCCGTGGCGCCGTTGTTGGCGGCGTCGCGCTTGAACGCCAGCACGGCCTGGGCGGTCGCCGCGTCGAAGTTGCCATCGGCCGGACGTCCGATCAGGGCAGCGTAGCCGAAGCAGTTGAGCCGGTTCTGCAGGATCGTCACGTCCCCGCCCGTGAGGCCGGGGCTCAGGCTGCGGCTGCCGTACACCGGCCCGCCGTAGGTCGTGTTCGGGCCCACGCCCTGGCCGAACACGAAGTACGTGTTGGCCCCGACGACGCCGTCCAC
>JAJZIE010000248.1 GCA_021810725.1 Bacillota bacterium
GGGTGTCGCTGCAATCGCGGGCAAGTGGTCGCCCGCGGGATGTTCGAGGGAGCGCCGGCAAGTGGCCGGCGGCCGCGCAATCGGAACTACTTGGCGGCTGGTTTCGCCGTGTGCCGTCCGCCAGGGGGAGCTTTGGCTGAGCGGTGCGTGCGCTGGAGCCGCACTGGAGCCCGATGTCCTCGTAGCGATGATGCCGCGGTCGTAGCGCCCGAGGTGCGCGGTGCGTCAACCAATGTCCCCAGTCGAGTGTCCGGGTCCGCGCCCGTCGTCGGACAGGAGATATCAGACGACGACGGTGCAGACGATCGACTCGGGCAATCGGGACGCCTCCCGATCACGCCATCCTCAACGCGTGAGGATGGTCCGCGGCCTGACTTCATGATGCGTAACGCCCGGCGAGCTCGATAGTGCCGAATGGGCCCGTCGACGCGGGTCCGATCGTACCGAGGCGACTTGCGCAAGGAGGAGGACGAGTCCACATAGACTGTGCCGGCGCACTGGACAGGAGGGATCCGGGTGGAAATCCGGGTGGATGTGTCCGAGCGTGAATGGCGCGAGGCCTGGCACGCCCTCGTCGAGCAGCTGCGGCGCAGGGGCAGGCTGCGGTGAACGGCAACTTTGCGGTCTATGCGCGCGTCTCGACCGACGAGCAGGCACAGCACGGCACGTCGCTGGACGGGCAGATCGAGCGTTGCGAGGTTCTGGCGCAGAAACTCGGCGCCACGGCCGTCCGACGCTTCGTCGACGCCGGCATCTCCGGCACCGACTTTGCGCGTCCAGGCCTGCAGGCGATGCTGGCGGCCGCCCGCGCGCACGAGGTCAAGGCGGTCGTCTGCCTGGACCCGGACCGACTCGCGCGCAATCTCAGCCACCAGCTCATCATCACCGACCAGCTCGAGGGCATCGGCGTCGAACTGCACTTCGTCCAGTTCGACCGACGGCCGACGCCCGACGGCAGGCTCCTTTACGCCATACGCGGCGCGATTGCCGAGTTCGAGGCGCACAAGATCCGCGAACGCACGCGCCAGGGCAAGCAGCAGCGCCTGCGCGAGGGCAAGGCTGTGACAGGTACGCAGATCCTGGGCTATGTCTACGACCGCCGGCGCAAGGGGTTCTCCGTGGATGTGGCTGAAGCCGCCATCGTGCGCGCAGTCTTCGCGATGGCGCCGCAGATGTCCACCGGGGCGATCGCAGGCAATCTGAACGCCGCGGGACTCTGCGCCAAGGGCGGAGGTCCCTTTTCGCAGTCGGCCGTGTACGGCATCCTGCGCAACCCGACCTACCTGGGCAAGATGGTGCAGCTGCGCGGGCAGGGCAGCATCGAGCTTCCTGCGCTGGTCAGCCGCGAGGCCTTCGACCTGGCCGCGGCCGCCTTGAGCTCCCGCCGCCGCAGGCCCGAGGGACATGGGCGTGTCTACCTCCTGAGCGGTATCGCGCGCTGCGCACTCTGCGGGCGCAGGGTGACCGGCAGCGGCGGCAGCCGTCCCTATTACGCGTGTTCGGGTAAGCGCCTGCAGCCGGCCTGCAGCTCCCCGTACTATCCGGCACAGCCGCTCGAGGCGGCCGTGTGGGCGCAGGTCGTGGCGAAACTCGAACAGGCTGCGGTGGGGGACGTTCCGGAGATCGAGGCGTGGGCCGAGCGTGCGATCGCGCGGGATCGCAGGCGCCTCGAGACGAGGCGCAGGCGCCTCCTGCAGTCAGGGGCCACGGGCAGGCTGTCGCCGGAGGACCTTGCCCTCGCGCTCGGGCATGTGGACGCCCGCCTCAGGGCGCTCGAACTCGAGCCCTCACCCGCGGAACGGGACGGCGACGGCGCTGCCGCCCGGCAATACCTACGCGAGACGGATGCCGCGGGCCGCCGCGAGATCCTGCGCATCCTGGGCATCGAGGTGCGCATCGGACCTTCCGGCATCGACATCGCCATGGCGGAGCGTCCGGTTGCGCCCGTGTCTGTCCAGTAACCGCGCGGTGGAGGTCGCGGACTACATTCTCGCGACGCAGGACACGGTACGCGACACCGCTCATCGCTTCGGGGTCTCGAAGAGCACGGTGCACAAGGATGTCACGGAGCGCCTGCCGCGCATCAACCCGCAGCTGGCGCGGCAGGTCAAGAGCGTGCTCGAACACAACAAGGCCGAGCGTCACATCCGTGGCGGCGAGGCGACGCGGCGCAAGTTCCTGGAGCGCTCGCTCTAGCGTCCCAAATCCCTGGATGGAGAAATAGTGCAGGACCTTCGACCTTGCCGGACGAATTGGCAATGGATCTCGGACGGCATGGTTGGAGGACACCTGCATGGAAATCGCGGTCGATCTGGGGACGGCGAACGTCCTCGTGGCGGTGCGCGGCAAGGGCATCGTGCTGCGTGAGCCCTCTGTCGTGGCCGTGGAACGGGAGTCGGGGCGACTGGTGGCGATCGGCGACAAGGCGCGCCAGATGCTTGGCCGCACGCCGGGATCCATCGTCGCTTCCCGGCCCCTGCGCGATGGCGTGATCGCGGATTACGATATCACCGAGGCGATGCTGCGCTACTTCATCGCGCGCGTCACCCCAGGGCGCAGCATGACGCGACCACGCGTCATGGTCTGCATTCCGACCGGCGCCACCGGCGCCGAGCGACGCGCCGTGCGCGAGGCGGCGCAAAGCGCGGGGGCCGGCAAGGTCGAACTGATCGAGGAACCGCTGGCCGCCGCCCTTGGCGTCGGACTGGACATCACCAAGGCCAACGGCCACATGGTCGTGGACATCGGTGGTGGCACGACCGACGTCGCCGTGCTCAGCCTGGGTGGGATGGCCGCAAGCGATTCGGTGCGGGTCGGGGGCGACGCCATGGACGCCGCGATCGCGCACGAGCTCAGATCGGCCTACAGTCTGGCCATCGGCGAGCGCACGGCGGAGGAAGTCAAGATCGAAGTGGGTTCCGTGCATCCGGATGGGCGGTCGGCGACGATCGACATTCGCGGACGCGACCTCCTGACGGGCATGCCGCGCACCCTCAGCCTGACCTCCGCGGACGTGCGCCCCATCCTGATGGAACCAGCGCATCAGATCGTCGACTCGGTGCGGCGCGTCCTCGAGGAAACGCCGCCCGAACTCCTTGCGGATATCCTCGACCGAGGTATCTGGCTTACGGGAGGCGGCTCCCTGCTGCATGGCCTGCCGGAGCTGATCTCCCGCGAGACGGGGTTGCCGGCGCAGCGATCGGACGACCCTATGACCTCGGTGGCCCTCGGCACGGCCCGTGCCCTTGAACTCGAGCTCGTGGGCCGTCATATCGTGGTCTTCAAGCGCGTGATCTGAGGTAGCCAGGCTGCTTCCTGGTCGTACGATAGGAGGAGCTCATGGACGCACTGGACCTCTTGCCGCACCGCTATCCGTTCCTCATGGTGGACAAGATCGTCGAGATCGTACCGCGTGAGCGCGCGGTCGCGATCAAGAACCTTTCCCACGGCGAGCCGGTGTTTGTCGGCCATTTTCCCGGCATGCCGATCTTCCCTGGGGTGCTTCAGCTCGAGTGCATCGCGCAGACGGCGGGCCTCTGCTTTGGCGCGGAGATCGGTGACAGGGTAGGCGTACTCGCCAGTGTGGACGGGGCGAAGTTCCACCGGCCCGCGCGACCCGGCGACCAGCTGCGCATCGAGGCCAGGATCGTCCGGAACCGACACGGCTTCGCGAAGGCTGAGGGCAGGATCACCTGCGACGACCAGATCGTCGCGCAGGCGAACATCACCTTCGCCCTCGTGGCACGCAGCGCGTTCGAGTCGGGAGGGCGGAGCGACTCCAAGGACTGACGCTCTTCCGGCCATAGGCCGCGTTGACGCGCCGTGAGGCGCTATGCTAGGATGATTTTCGCTAAAAATCGAACATGCTCATCGCGAGTGGTGGAGGGGCT
>JAJZIE010000249.1 GCA_021810725.1 Bacillota bacterium
ACCGCAGGTCGACGAACGCCACCCCCCTGCCGTCCCCGCTAGCGTGCAGCAGAGGTGAGAAGATGATTCGCTCCGGCTAGCGTATCTGAAGCGGGGTGTGCACCGTGGCGCGTAGCGCGGGCTAAGAACCTCGGCCATGTGGACTGCCACCATACAACCAGCTTGGCATCCACCCACCCAGGGCGGTGTTCTGAACGTAGTGGAACTTGGGGACGCCCGATTTCGCGGATTATCTAGCTCGCACGGGCTGTAGCTTCGTCGAGGCGGCTGACGAAGACCTCAAGGGCCTGGTCGCCGGTGGTGAAGCGTGAGACGCGGCGGACGGTGGAGCGACGCTGAGAGTTGAGCGCCTCGATGGCGTTGGTGGTGCCCAGCCCCCAGGGTAGCTGAGCCGGCAAGCCCAGCCTCTTCATCCGCCGGCGATGAACCCGATCTCCAAGAACTCGTGGCAATGCGGCCCCGCAGGCGTTGACCACATGACCTGCGTTGCGGCGATCGGGGGCGTCCGAGCAGCGACCACACACCTCGGCCACCAGCAGGTCTCCTTCCGTCTCGACACGGATAAGGCCAATGCGTTTAGCGGTTGAAGTAGTGACCCTGTTCGAGATACGGGATCAGTGCGTGGTGCACTGGCCGCCATCCCAAGCGTTCCTGGGTCAGTGCGCTCGACGTCGGGTTATCGGCGGACGCGATTGCGCCGAGCCAGTCGAAGTGGGAGTCTGCCTCTTCATGGGAAATGCTGACCACCGGCAGGTTTAGGTGGCGACCGATGACGCCGGCGATGTCACGGAATGGCACACCCTCATCGCCGACCCCGTGCAGCCGTGAGCCTGCCGGCGCGGCTTCCACCGCCAGTCTGAACAACCGCGCCGCATCGAGGAGATGCACAGCTGGCCAGCGGTTATATCCGTCGCCCACATAGGCCGACATGCCCTTGGTGCGGGAGAGGTCGATAAGGATCGGTACGAAGCCGTGGTCGCCCGGGCCGTACACGGACGGTAGACGAACGACCGATGATCGAACCCCGCGCTTAGCTAGCGCGATCGCCGCGTTCTCCACCGCGGTCCGGGGTCCAGCGACCGAGCCCGCGTCCTCCTCCGTCGCGAGACGCCCCAGTGGGAGCAACGATGTGAGTACCGATGTTCCCGAGGTGATCACAAACGGCTTGCCGGAGCCTTCGAGCGCTGCTCCGATCGTCTCAACGGTGCGCAAATCGGCTGCGACCGCGCGGGTGTAGTCCGAGAAGTTGAAGGCCAAATGAATGACGCCGTCCGCTGCGGCGGCGCCGCTGCGAAGGCTGTCGAGGGCGTCGAGGGCGCCGCGATGCACGTCGGCGCCGGCCGCCGTCAAGGCTGCGGCGGCTGTGTCCGAGCGGGCAAGCCCGACGACCTGATGCCCTGCATCGAGGAGATCGCGGACAACTGCAGATCCGATGAATCCGGTTGCTCCGGTCACAAAAACACGCATAATCAAGTCCTCCTTAAGCGGGAGCGGCGGCCTGTGTAGTGGTCGAATCAAAGCCAATCACCGATCTGGCATACGCTCCGCATTGGTCGGCAGGCGAAACAGTCTGAGGGACCAGTCGATCATAGGGTCCAAACGTGTGTGTACCCCCCGGACTGCCAGGGAGGCGATCGAGCCAATCATGAGTCCCGCAAGCACGTCCGTCGGCCAGTGTACACCGATGAACACGCGTGCGATGGCGATCAGTATGGCGACAATCCAGAATGTCCGACTCAGCCACTTCGAACTGCCCACAAGCGCGGTCGCCACCGCGAACACCGCTGTCGCATGGTCCGAGGGGAATGAGGAGTCGGGAGCGTGCTGGACGAGGAGATGCACCTGATGTGGATAGAGCACGAAGGGACGCGGCCGGTACACGAGGCGCGAGATCACGTAGTTGGTTAGAAGCCCCACCACCGCCGCTGCGGCCCCGTAGACGAGGTGTCGACGCTCGTCTGCTGCGCGCCGAGGCAGGACGAACCAGAGGACCAGCATGAGGGCGGCGAAGAAGTAAATGCCATACTGGCCGAACAGCACACCGATAAAGTCGAGCAGGCTGTTTCGGCCGGCCGCTCCGTTGACCCAGAAGAAGAGACTGTGATCGAAGGGATTCATGGGCGCTCTCCCGTCACTAGGGTTGAAGGCGCAGGCTGAATCATTATGACGCTGACGCCGCAAGCCGAAAAGTACAGGGACGGCCGGATCGTCTGGCCACCCGTGAATGCGGTCCTGCGCGTACGGGCCCAGAGTCTAGTCTTCTGCGAACAGTTCCGTGCTGACGTAGCGCTCGCCGGTGTCGGGCGCGATCGCGACGACGCGCTTTCCGGGGCCGAGTTCCGCCGCGACCTCGAGAGCGGCGCAGACCGAAGCCCCGGACGACGGTCCGACCAGCAGCCCCTCCTCCGCCATCAGTCGGCGGGCCATGTGCAGCGCATTCTCGTCTGTCACCTGTAGGATGCGCTCATAGATCGTGCGGTCCAGCACCTCGGGGATGAACCCCGGCCCCATGCCGGGGATGCGGTGCTGGCCCGGTGCTCCGCCCGACAGCACGGGCGATGTGGCCGGCTCCACGACGAAGACACGCAGCCTAGGTAGTAGAACCTTCAGCGCCTGCCCGGTGCCGGTGATCGTCCCGCCGGTACCTGCGGTTGCGACGAAGGCGTCGAGCTGGCCGTCCGTCTGCTGCAGGATCTCCTGGGCCGTGCCCTGGCGGTGGGCCTGCGGGTTCGCAGGGTTGCCGAATTGGTTCGGCATGAAGGCGCCCGGATGCTCCCGGAGTAGCTGTTCTGCGAGTTCCACCCCGCCGCGCATACCCTGCGCGGCGGGGGAGAGCACCACTTCCGCGCCGAAGCCGCGCATCAGCGCGATGCGCTCACGCGAAGCGTTTTCCGGCAGCACGATGATCGCGCGGTAGCCGCGCGCGGCCGCTACCATCGCGAGGCCGATGCCGGTATTGCCGCTGGTCGGCTCGATGATCAGACCGCCCGGCTGCAGTAGGCCACGCGCCTGTGCGTCGTCGAGCATCGAAAGGGCCGGGCGGTCCTTGACGCTGCCGCCGGGGTTAAAGGACTCGAGCTTGAGGCAGATCTCGGCCATGCCTGCACCTACCACGCGGTGCAGGCGGACGAGTGGGGTGCGGCCGATGAGTTGCGTCACGTCGTCGTAGATCTCCATGCGGCTCAGTCCTCTCCGTCGGGTACCTTGGCCGGCGGCACCGTTACCGTCCAGCGGATCTCGGCGTTCATGCTGGCGAGCACGGAGCAGTACTTCTCGACCGAGAGCTGCACTGCGCGCTGCGCCGCCTCCAGCGGAATGCCCTGGCCGAAGATGCGAAAGTGCAGAGCGATCTCGGTGAAGCGGTGCGGGTCCTCAGCAGCACGCACTCCCTCTACCTCGACGATCAGGTCTTCGGCCGGGTGGCGCATCTTCTCGAGGATTTGCACGAGGTCAACCGCTGGACAGGTCGCCGCACCGAACAGAACGAGCTCCATTGGGCGAGGGCCTTGAGCGGCGGGGTCCTCTGGACTGCGCTGGTTGGTGTCGACGATGATCGAGGTGCCAGAAACGGAGCCGCGTACCTCATAGGTGCCGTCCCCGCGATGCTGGGCGTGTATCTGCACGCTTGTACCTCCTTGATGTCAGGGGGCATGGGTCTCCTGTGGGGCCAGAGCATCCCTTCGGCATCTTGGCCCGACAAGTCCTGCGCGCGCGGTGTCAGTCCGCCTGTGCCGGAGTTTGCGCTGCGCGCTGGATGGCGGGCTCTGTCCGCGCCTCCTCGACCGCCGCAACCAAGCCGAAGAACCACGCGGTGACGCCGAAGAACATCACCGGCCCGCGCAGCCCGGCGGCCACCAGAGTCGGCTCTGCCGCTCC
>JAJZIE010000250.1 GCA_021810725.1 Bacillota bacterium
TGTTGACGGCCTCGTAATCTGCCCCTGAATCTGACCATCCGCTCATGGACAATGCCATAGAGAAGGACAACGGCCCGGTGGCGACAAAGCCAGCCGGGCCGTTGTTCCGCAGGGTCCCCCTACCAGTTTAGCGGCCGGGGAGGGGACGCCATGCATCTGAGAGATTGCGCAACAGCAGGCGTAGCTGGTGGATTTACCGCTCTGCACAAGCTGTCGGCAACCGCTGCACCTTCATTGTAAGTCGGGACGGACACTGCGGGAAGCGGCAAAGGGTATCGGGGTCCGCAACGGCCGGTGTTACCCGGGCGGAGAGCAGGCGAGGCAGAAGCTCTCGTGGGTGGCGATGAGCGGAGCGCTGACGGAGGAGGAATACCGGAAGCGCTACAGCGCGGCGTCGCCGCCGCCGATGGAACCGTGCCCCCAGTGCGGCAGCCGGCTCGGATATCACGGGCACTTCGGGCGGCGGCTCACGGAGAAAGGGCAGCTCGAGCCGCTGCTGTTGTTCCGAGGGATCTGCCGCAACCCAGATTGCCCCGTCGTCACGGTGACCCATTACCCGCCGTTCGTGACGCCGTACTCCGTGTTCCCGACGGCATTGCGCGAGGCCGCGATCTCGGAGAGCCTGGCCAGGGGGCTGGAGGCTGCGGCTGCAATGGTCGGCTGTAGCTCGCGCACCGTCCTGCGCTGGCGCACGGCGTTGGGGGAGCGGCTCGGAGAGCTCG
The DNA here is from genome assembly GCA_021810725.1 of Bacillota bacterium. Lineage (GTDB taxonomy): Bacteria > Bacillota > Sulfobacillia > JAJZYS01 > JAJYTV01 > JAJZQO01. The sequence continues at coordinate 723 of JAJZIE010000250.1, forward strand.
TCTCGGGTATCACCGGGTTGATCATGCGCCTCGACCCGCCCTGGCCGCTGCCGAAGCTGGAAGGGCTGGGGGCCTGTTTCATGCTCTTGGTGCGGGCCCGCGCGCTCTCTTTCGCACGAACGGTGCCCCTCTTGGCCGTGGCGCGACAACGGCCACCCTGGCCGAGCGCACTGCCTGTCTTCGCCTGAGGGCGATCAGGACGAGCCTGCGCACAAACCTTGGCACTGCCGGTCTCTGGCTGGGGGTTTTAGGGTGACGCCATGGGGAGGGATTACCCTGTGACGTCAGAGGATGCGCGACAGGAAACGGCCCGGTTCCGCTTCGGCATCATCGCCCCGCTCGTCGTGCGGCCGCTCGAACCCGGCGAGCGGGCCGAGATCCTGCGGGACATCTCGAGCCGTCTCTGGCCGCTGGGGGACGGGCGCACGGTGCGTGTGCACCCGCGCACCGTGACACGGTGGGTGCAGCGCTACAAGGAGCGCGGCTACCCGGGGCTATTGCCGGAGGAGCGGCTCGACAAGGGAGTGCGCCGCCAACTCTCGGAGGTGGTGGTGCAGCGGGCGATCGAGTTGCGGCGAGAGGATCCGGAGCGCTCGGTGATGCGGATCATCAAGCTCATGGAATACGAGGGGATCGCCCAGGAGGGCGAGGTGAAGCGCACGACGCTGAGCCGTGCGCTCTGCCGGGAGGGGATGAGCCGGGCCGAGGTGACCCGCGCGAAGGAAACCTTCCGGCCGCGGGAGGCTCCCTACCCGAACGCGCTCTGGCAGATGGACACCCAGCACGCCCTTGTGCTGCCGACCGGCCGCGGCCAGCGGCGCATCTACCTTGTCGGCTGCATCGACGACTACTCCCGTCACGTTGTCGCTCGGCTCTACCTCCAGGACAACCGCCCAGCCATGGCAGACCTCCTGCGCCGAGCCATCCTCGTGCGTGGCCTGCCGGAAGGGCTCTACGTCGATAACGGAGCGAACTACCGCAGCCACCTGCTGCAGGACGCCTGCGGCGAGCTCGGCATCGACCTGCGCCATGCCCGCCCGTACAGGCCCCAGGGCAAGGGCCGCGTGGAGCGGTTCTTCGGCACGGTCTCAAGACAGTGGAACCGCGAGGCACAGCACCTGATCGACGCCGGAAAGCTCACAACGCTCGAGGAGTTGCAGCGCTTCTTCGCCGCCTGGCTGGAGAGCGAATACAACGGCCATGTCCACTCCGCCACCAAGGAGACGCCGAACGCGCGCCTTGGGCACACGCACCCCGACCACCCGCGGGTCTTCCCGGATCCCATGCGGCTGGAGCGGGCCTTCCTCGTCAAGGAGGAGCGCAGCGTCAGTGCCACCGGCACGATCTCGGTGCAGGGCCAGGACTACGAGGTGGATGCGGCACTCGCCCGGCGTCGCATCACCATCCGCTTCGACCCTTACGACCTCACACGCATCCACATCGAGCACGAGGGCAAGGACTTCGGCCTCGCCCTGCCGCTTGACCTGACGCGCGGCCAGGAGACGGCCCCAGCTGTTGTGCCCCAGGCCGAGGAGCGCACACCCTTCCACGAGTTGATGCAGCGCCATGATGAGCAGCAGCGCAATCTCGCCGCTGGCCGCCTGCGCTTCACCCAGGGTTCGCACGAGGGGGCGCCGGTGGCGACCCGGAAGGAGAGAACCCAATGAGTCTGCCAGCCCCACTTGAACAGCTTGGCCTGAGCCGGTTGCCCTTTCCCAAGGCTCCCGCACCTGAGGACCTCTACCACTGGCCGGGCCTTGAGGAGCTCCTCGCCCGCTTGCGCTTCGCCTTCGCCTGCCAGGGCTTCGCCCTGATCACCGGCGAGGTTGGCTCGGGCAAATCGACGGCCCTGCGTCTCTTCGCCCATAGCCTAGACAGCCAACGCCAGCCCCTGCTTTACTTCGCCGACTCCGGTCTCTCGCCGCGGGAGTTCTATTGCCGCGTTCTCGAGCACTTCGGCATCGTGCCCGGCGTCACGCGCAGCCGCGTACGCCAGCAGTTCCAGACGCTCTTCCGGGATCTCAGCCGGGAGCAGGGCAAGAGCGCGACGCTCGTCATCGACGAGGCCCAGGACCTCTCCCTGGCCATGGTGCAGGAACTGCGCTACCTGCAGAACCTCGGCGACCACGACGCCGAGAGCCCGTTCACCCTCATCCTCTGCGGCCAGGCCGAACTGCGGGCCATGCTTCGTCTCAAGACCTTCGAGGCCGTGGCCCAGCGTATCCTCGTGCGCTATCACCTCGGCCCGCTCGGGCTTGAGGAGACCAACTCCTTCCTACGCCACGGTCTCAAGGCCGCCGGCGTCAACCAGGCCATGTTCACGGAGCCCGCCGTCGCGCTCCTCCACACCCACAGCCATGGCCTGCCGCGCCGCCTCGGCATCCTCGCCACCCACGCCCTCGTCGACGCCGCGCTGCACGACCTCCAGCTCGTCGAGGAGCCCAGCGTCCGCCGTGCCGTCGCCGATCTCGAAGACTGATCCAAGGGAGGCTCGAGCATGCGGGAGATTTCCTTCCGGCGCACGACGGAGTTCTCCGTCACGTCCACCGCCATCCGCCACTCCCAAAGGCGCACCACCGCGAGACTCGAACTCGTCTTCGCCTCAGGCTCCCTCCGCCTGACCTTCTACGACCCCCAAGCCATGCTCGTCGTCGTCAACGCTCTCAACCAGCTCGCCTTTGACGCCGACGACCCAGATGCCGTCCCGGGAACCATCCAGACCCGCGTCTACGACCGCCAGAACTCCATCGGTTCCCCCAGCCCCGCTCAACCCCTCGTCGCAGACGCGTTCTGACACCAGGAGGGCGCCAACCCGGCGTCCTCCTCACATTCGCCTCTACCGCTCAATGCCCTTGCCCTCGATCACTCTCTGCTCACGACATTGACTCTGAGAAACCGCAGGGGCAAACAACGTGGGCATCAACACTCAGGTACAGGCAGCACCTCGATGAGTACGAGCAGTACCTCAAGTCTACTGGCCTCGATCCGGCGCAGGTCTTGGCGCAAGACGTGCTGACCTGGGTTCACCTGGACAGCTTCCTGTTCTACCTGGAGGAGGAGATGCCCAAGGTTCGCACGACGCGCGGCCGACCTCGGAGAAATGGTTGCCTCTCGCCCTCCACCCGCAACACCTATGCGTCGCCCGTGC
>JAJZIE010000251.1 GCA_021810725.1 Bacillota bacterium
ACACTACCTTCACCTCTCGCAGGAGACTCTCGGGTCGAATATCACGAACGACATCAGCGAAGGCACCTGCACGATGAAGTACAACCCCCGCGTGAACGAGGTGCTGGTCGGCGATCCGCGCTTCGCGGAACTGCACCCCGACCAGGACGAGGACACGGTGCAGGGGATTCTCGAGATCTACCACCGCTTCTCGGAGATCATCAAGGAGATCTCGGGCATGGACGAGGTCACGTTCCAGCCGGGCGGCGGCAACCACGCCGTGTACACGGCGGCCTCGGTGGTGCGCGCCTACTGGGCGTCACGCGGCCAACTCGAGCAGCGCAACGAGATCATCACGACGATCTTCTCCCACCCGTGCGACGCTGCGGCGCCAGCCACGGCCGGCTTCAAGGTCATCACGCTCTACCCCGACAAGCAGGGTATCCCGGACATCGAGGCCTTGAAGGCAGCCGTCTCGGAGCACACCGCGGCCATCTTCATGACCAACCCGGAGGACATCGGCATCTTCAACCCGCGCGTTGACGAGTTCGTGCGCATCGTGCACGAGGCCGGCGGGCTCTGCTTCTACGACCAGGCGAACGCGAACGCCTTCCTCGGCGTGGCCCGCGCCCGCGAGGCGGGTTTCGACATGTGCCACTTCAACGTGCACAAGACCTTCGGTACGCCGCACGGTGGCGAGGGCCCCGCGAACGGCGCCTTCTGCTGCACGAGCGAGCTCGCCCCGTACCTGCCGGTCCCGCGCGTAACCCACGACGGCGGGAAGTATCGTCTCGACTACGACAAGCCGCAGTCGATCGGCAAGGTGCGCGACTTCATGGGCACCGCGGGAGTCATCCTGAAGGCCTACGCCTGGACGATGATGATGGGCGCCGAGGGACTGCGCGAGACCGCAGACGTCTCGGTGATCAACAACAACTACATGCTCGCCAAGATGGAGGGCATCCGCGGCCTCGACTACGCCTTCCGCGGCAATGGCATCCGTCGCCAGGAACAGGTGCGCTACACCTGGGAGCAGCTCAGGAACGACACCGGAGTCGGCACCGACGATGTCAACAACCGCATCGCCGACTACGGCATCGAGCACTACTGGACCAGCCACCATCCGTGGGTGATCCCGGAGCCCATGACACTGGAACCTTGCGAGACCTATTCCATCGACGATCTCGACGAGTACGTGGAGGTCATCCGCGCGATCTCCGACGAGGCCTACGCCGATCCGGAGCTCGTCAAGACAGCGCCACACCGCGCCGCCTCGCATCGCCGCAACGACGACGCGAGCCTCGACGACCCCGCGAAGTGGGCCGTAACCTGGCGCGCCCACCTCAAGAAGACCGGGAAGTAGAGCCCTGACGCGCCCCCGTTCCGAGCCGCATGGGGGCTCGGAACCGGGGCGGTCCGGATGGGAAGAGGGACACGTGGCAAAGCTCGGCCTGATCGTGAATCCGTTCGCCGGCATGGGCGGACGCGTCGGACTCAAGGGGAGCGACGGAGTGGAACCTCAGCGGCTGGCGCTCGCGCTGGGTGCCCGCCCGGAGGCACCTCGACGGGCCGTCGAAGCGCTGTTGCGGTTGAAGGAACTGAGGGACGACGTCGAGATCATCACCTATCCCCATGAGATGGGCGAAGACGAGGCACGCGAGGCAGGGTTCTCCCCGACCGTGGCGGGCAGCGTCGACCGGGGCCGCACCACGCCGGACGACACCGTGCGCGCGGCCCAGGACATGCTCCGCCTGGGTGTCGAGCTCCTGCTGTTCGCGGGCGGGGACGGCACGGCCCGCAACGTGCATGACGCCGTCGGCAACCAGTTGGCGTGCTTGGGGGTGCCGGCCGGGGTCAAAATCCACTCCGCGGTCTATGCGACCACGCCGCGTTCCGCGGGCGATCTGGCGAAGCTCGTGCTGGAGGGGCGCGTGACCGGCTTTCATGAAGCGGAGGTCATGGACATCGACGAGGATGCCTTCCGTGAGGGGCATGTCTCGTCCCGGCTCTACGGCTATCTCCGCGTGCCGTCCGATCGCAGGCACCTGCAGAACATGAAGTCCGGGCGTGCGGCAGGTGACGAGGCCGCACAGGCCTCCATCGCCGAGCACGTGGTCGAGGCCATGGAAACGCACCCGGACGATCTCTTCATCGTCGGCCCGGGCACCACCACCCGGGCGATCACCGACCGTCTGGGAATTCAAGGCGCGCTGCTCGGCGTGGATCTGGTCGAGGGCTGCCGACTCGTCGGCAGCGACGTCGGCGAGCGCGACCTGCTCGAGCGCAGCCGGGGACGGCGGTGCCGCGTCGTGGTCACCGTGATCGGCGGTCAGGGCTACATCTTCGGGCGCGGCAACCAGCAGATCAGCCCCCGCGTACTCGCGCAGGTGGGGCTAGAGAGCCTGATGGTGGTGGCCACCAGGCAGAAAATCGCCTCGCTCCGGGGCGGTCCCTTGCTTGTCGATACCGGTGATGCCGAAATGGACCATCGCCTCAGTGGTTACGTCCGCGTCGTCACCGGTTTCCACGACGAGATCGTGTACCGCGTCGAGGGCTAGCCGGAAATCGGGCACGCACCCGCCGCCGACGGGCGCGGCAGCGTGATTTGCATACGGTCGCGGAGAGAAGGATCGCAGCAGGGAGGGGCAAGTAGTGTCGACCAACAGCGACATCGAAGCCGAACGCGAACTGGCCAAGTTCGGATACAAGCAGGAACTCAAGCGCGCGATGAACGTGTGGGAGCTCACCGCGTTCGGTGTCAACTACATGATCCCGATCGCCCCGGCCATCATCTTCGGCTTCATCCTTGCGGACTCGGGTGGCACGGTGGCTCTGCCGTACGTGCTCGCCGGCATCGGTATGCTGTTCACGGCAGGCAGCTACGCTGTCATGGTGCGGAACTACCCGCTCGCCGGTTCCCTCTACAACTACGTGACGCGTGGGATCCAGGCCCACATCGGCTTCCTCTCCGGTTGGGTGCTGCTGCTCGACTACGTCCTCATTCCGACCGTGACCGCGGCCAGCGCCGCGATCTACATCGGCCAGTTCGTCCCTCAAGTGCCCTACGCGATCTGGCTGGTCGTGTTCGCCGTCGCCATGGGCATGCTCAACCTCTTCGGGGTCGAACTGATGGCAAAGCTCGGCATCTGGATGGTCATCGTCGGCGAAGCCGTCGTCTTCATCGCCCTGTTCGTCTGGGGCTACGCCGTGGCGGCCCACCACGTCGGCACCGGCACGCTCTTCACGACCGAGCCGTTCCATTTCTCAAGCATCGCGGCACTGATGACGGCCACCTCGCTGAGCGTGCTGAGCTATCTCGGCTTCGACGCCATCACGACGCTGGCCGAGGAGTCGCACAACCCCAAGCGGGACATTCCGCGCGCCATTTACTTCTCCGTCGCCATCGGCATGCTGACCATGTTCCTGACAGGCTACTTCGGCATGCTCGTGATCCCCGACTGGCGTGAGCACATCAACAACATCAACTGGGCCTCCACCGCCTTGATGCAGGTCTCCAAGATCGCCGGAGGTCCCAGCTTCGCGGGCTTCTACACCGCGGGTTACCTGCTCGCCATGGGCGTCTTCAACGTTGTGGCCACCGCGGCCGGCGCCCGCCTGCTGTACGGCATGGGTCGCGACAACCTGATCCCGAAGAAGATCTTCGCGGCCATCAACAAGCGCTGGCAGACTCCGCACTGGAACATCGTGCTCATCGTCGTCATGGAGTACATCCTCGGCATGGCCATGAACGTCAACAACATCTCCAACCTGATCAACTACGGTGCCCTGCTCGGCTTCGCGATGCTGAACCTCGCCGTGATCTGGCTCTACTACGTCAAGCGCAAGGGCGTCGGGCCCGTG
>JAJZIE010000252.1 GCA_021810725.1 Bacillota bacterium
AAAAGGAATCCGTGCGCGACACCGCGCGGGTGCTCGGCCGGCTGTTCGACGCGATCGAGTACCGCGGCTTCGACCACGCCACCGTGCAGGGCCTCGCGCGCGACGCCGGCGTGCCGGTCTACAACGGCCTCACCGACCTCTGGCACCCCACCCAGGTGCTCGCGGACCTGATGACGCTCCGGAGCCACCTCGGCTCCCTGCGCCATGCGCGCCTCGCCTATCTTGGCGACGCCCGCAACAACATGGGCCAGAGTCTCCTCGTGGCCGCGGCCCAGGCCGGCCTCGACTTCCGCGTCGCCGCGCCGGCGGATCTCCTGCCAAGCCAGGACGTCGTCCAGGCGGCGGAGGCCCTGGCGGCCCAGACGGGGGCCCGTCTCGCCATCGGCGAGAGCGTCGGCGAGGCGGTAGCGGGCGCCGACGCGATCTACACCGACGTCTGGACGTCCATGGGCGAGGAGGCGAAGCTCGCCGAACGCATCGCCCTGCTCAGGCCCTACCAGGTCACCGCCGACGTGCTCGCGGCGAGCGGCAACGCCGACGTCCTTTTCATGCACTGCCTGCCCGCGATCCACGACAGCCGCACCGCCTTGGGGCGGGAGGTCCGGGAGAAGTACGGCATGGAGGGTCTCGAGGTGACGGACGAGGTCTTCGAAAGCAGGCACTCCGTCGTGTTCGAGCAGGCCGAGAACCGCCTGCACACCATCGCCGCGCTGCTTGTCGCGACGCTTGCCTGAGAGAAGGGACCCTGGGAGCCGGCACACGAGCCCTGCACGCCGGCTCCATGGGCCTCCGGCCCGGTTCCGCAGTCGAACAGACGAAGGTGAGCGTCGTGTCTGAGCTCGTGGTCGTCGCCCTCGGCGGCAATGCCATCGCCGAACGGGAGCGTGTGCGGGCGGAGCAGCAGGTGGAACGGGTGCGCCAGACCGCGGACGCCATCGTGGAGATCGTCGAGGAAGGCTACAGGGTCTGCCTCGCCCACGGCAACGGCCCGCAGGTGGGATCGATCGTCCTGCAGCAGCACGCCGCCGATTCCGGGAAGACGCCGGCGATGCCGCTCGACGTCTGCGGCGCGATGAGCCAGGGCATGATCGGCTACTGGCTGCAGCAGGCCCTGCAGGAGTCGCTCGAGGTCCGGGGCCTTGGGGCGGCGTGCGCCACGGTCATCTCGAGGACACGCGTGGACCCGGGCGACCCCGCGTTCCAACACCCGACCAAGCCGATCGGCCCCTTCTACGGAGCCGAGGAAGCGCAGGCCCTCGCGCGGGAGAGCGGTCACATCTTCCGGGAAGACTCAGGCCGCGGCTATCGCCGCGTCGTGCCCTCTCCCCGCCCCGTCGAGATCCTCGAACTCGCGGCCGTGCGGCATCTCCTGGACCAGGGTTGTCTCGTCATCGCCGCAGGCGGCGGCGGCATCCCGGTGCTGCGGCAGCCCGACACCCGACGTTGCCAGGGCGTCGAGGCGGTCATCGACAAGGACCTCGCCGCGGCCACCCTGGCCGACCAGCTCGACGCGGACGTCCTTCTGATCCTCACGTCCGTGCCGGGCGCCGCCCTCCATTTCGGTCGGCGCGACCAGACCTACCTGGGCCAGGTGACGATCCCCGAGCTCGAGGGCCACGTCCGCGACGGCGAGTTCGCCCCCGGCAGCATGCTGCCGAAGGTCGAGGCATGCATCGGTTTCGTCCGTGGACGCAGGCAGCGGCGCGCCGCGATCGCCACCATCGAGGACGCCGTCGCCGCGCTCCATGGGCAAAGGGGCACGCAGGTGCGGCCCTGAAGGTCAGTAGGACATCAGGTACTGCTCGATCTCCCAGCCGTGCACCTGCGCCTCGTAGATCTGCCACTCGATCTCCTTGGCCTCGAGGATCTGCCGTGTGATGTGCTCGCCCAGGGCCCCGCGCACGAGCTCGTCCCCGCGCATGGCGCGGGCGGCCGCCCCGAGCGTGCGCGGCAGTTCCTCGATGCCGAGTTCGCGCTGCTCCTCGCGTGTCAGGCGGTACATGTCCCTCGGCACCGGCGGCGGCGGCTCGAGCGCCCGCTGCACCCCGTCCAGCCCGGCCGCCAGCGTCGCGGCCAGCACGAGATAAGGGTTGCAGGACGGGTCCGGCGAGCGCAGCTCGATGCGCGTGCGCTCGCCCCGCTCGTCCGGCACGCGGACGAGCGGGCTGCGGTTGGAGAGCGACCAGGCGATGTGGATCGGCGCCTCGTAGCCTGGCTGCAGACGCTTGTACGAATTGACGAGCGGATTCGCGACCAGCGTCAGTCCGCGAGCGTGCGCCATCACGCCGGCGATGAAGTGGCGGGCGGTGTCCGACAGTCCGTCCGCGGCCTCAAACGCCGCGAAGGCGTTGTGCCCGCCCTGCCAAAGCGCGAGGTGCAGGTGCAGTCCGGAGCCGTTGATGCCGAAGACCGGCTTGGGCATGAAGGTGGCATGCAGCCCGTGCTCGCGCGCCACGATGCGCGCGACGATGCGGAACGTGGCGAGGAGGTCCGCCGCCTCCAGGGCCGGCAGCTCCTTGAAGTCGATCTCGTGCTGTCCCGGCGACACTTCGTGGTGCGCGGCCTCCACGGCGACGCCCATGGCGGAGAGCTGGCTGACGATGTCCGCCCGGGCACGCTCCCCGGCGTCGGCGGGCGAGAGATCGAAGTAGCCGGACTGGTCCGTCGTCTCCGCCCGCACACGACCGTCCGGTCCGACCGGGAACAGGAAGAATTCCGGCTCGGCGCCTGCGCGGAACGCGAAACCGGCCGCCTCGGCCGCCGCTAGCTGCCGCCGCAGCGCCGTGCGCGGGCACCCGCCGAACGGGCTGCCGTCCGGCCGCACGATGTCGCAGAGGAGGCGCGCCGTCTCCGGCTGCCAGGGATAGCGCAGGTAGGTCCCGGGATCGGGACGCAGGAACATGTCCGACTCCTCGATGCGCACAAAGCCCTCGATCGACGAGCCGTCGAACACGATGCCCTCCTCGAGGGCCCGCGGCAGTTCGCTGCGGGGGATGCTCACGCTCTTCATCGTGCCGAGGATGTCGGTGAACTGCAGCTGGACGACCTCGATGCCCTGCTCGCCCGCGAGATGCAGTACATCCTGGGCCGTGTGGGACGCCAATGTCTCAGCCCCTTCGTCCACAATCTAGCATCATTCGCCTTGCCCCGGCGATCTAGCGTCGGGAGCGGACCTGCCCTCCGGGGCGCAGGCGCGCCATCAGGAGCTCGTCCACGTAAGCGCCGGCGCTGATGAGGCTACCGCGCTTTCGCCCCTCGACCTCGAAGCCGAGCCGCTCGTAGAGCCTCTGGGCACCGGGGTTCGTCGCCAGCACCGTCAGCTCCACCCGCTCCAGCATCAGCCAGTTGTCGGCGAGGTCAAGCAGCTGACGGAGCAAGGCCGTGCCGACGCCCTGTCCGTGTCGCCTTGCGTCCACGGCCAGGAACAGGTGCCCGACGTGCGCCTCCCGCCCCCGCATGCGGCGAAGGCCGGCGTAGCCGACCAGGACGCCGTCCACCTCGGCCACGAAGTAGTGCAGGTCCGGTCCCAGGCGCCCCAGGTACTCCTCCAGTTGGTCCACGCGGTCGCTCGGCTGCCGCATGATGTACGGCAGCACTTCGGGCTGCAGCATGATCGCGTGCAGCGCCGGGGCGTCCGCGACACGCACAGGTCGTATCGCGAGCTCCATCGTCCCACCTCGGGAGGGCGTTCGACACGCCTCGCGAGGACTCCCCTATCCTTTCAGGTCAGACGGAAGATCAGCCAGACGGCCGAGATGAAGAGGCTGAGGACGCGGACGAACTCGGAGACCCAAAAGAGCGGGCTCAGGTGGCGGAGTTCCCCGCC
>JAJZIE010000013.1 GCA_021810725.1 Bacillota bacterium
CCGCCCCTGGAATGCTGCCTCGCCATGACGCGACCTCCTCGCTAGTGAACTATGCCGGTCGACAGAATCTGGCGACGGTTCGGTTTCCTGCACCTAGCGTGGCCGCCCGCCGTCGATGACCATGCGAAAGAGCGTCGATGCCATCTCGCCCGGCGGGAGAGGCCCGTCGGGCCTGTACCAGCGGAAGGCCCAGTTGAACACGCCGAGCACCGCGAGACTGAACAGCTTGGCGTCGAGGTCCTGCCGCAGCTCGCGCCGGTGTTGCGCCTCCTCCACCAGACTGCGCACCGCGAGCTCGTAGCGGTCGCGCTTCGCCTGGACGATACGGAACTTCTCGTGCGTGAGAAAACGGGCCTCGTTGTGGAAGACGGCCATGTGGTCGTGGAACGTCGACATGCTCTCAAGGTGGTGGCGGAGGATGGCCATCAGGCGGTCCAGCGGATCGCCGTCCTCCCGGGCCGTGCGCTCGGCGTAGTCGAGGAGATGATCGATGAAGGTGTCGTGGAAGAGCAGCAGCAGGTCTTCCTTCGAGTCGAAGTAGTGGTAGAAGGCACCTTTCGAGCATCCCGCGGCGTCGATCACGTCCTGGAGCGACGTCGCGTGGTAGCCCCGCTCGCCGAAGAGGCGCAGGGCGGCGTTCAGGAGGTTCGTGCGCGTGTCGTCCGAGGGATTCCTGGCCTGCCTCGATATGGCCGATCACGTCCTCCAGTGGTCTCCGGGACTCGTCCCCTGATCATCATAGCGCAGCGCGGCGACATGCGGCCGCGAGGCGGCCGAGGGTACCGGGCGCCGGACGTGGGTGCCCGGGGAGCTCGTAGGCCCGGCGCTCTCAGGCGTCGGGTTCCGCCCGCAGCCAGGGCGTTCTCGTGATGCCCACGAGGAGGCCCTCCGGTCCCAGAAGGCGTGTGACGGCCTGTCCCCACGGCTCCTCGCGGTTGGCCACGAGGAGCCGGAATCCCTTCGACTCGAGTTCCATGGTCGCCGCGGCGATGTCCGCGACGTCGAACTCGATCCAGGCCTGCGGCACGGGCAGGTCCTCCGGCCACTCGGCGCGGCCGAAGCAGGATGCGGCCGCGTCCTTGAGCGGCCAGACGGCGAAATGCTTCGCACCGTCGAGTCGGCCCGTGTGCAGGTAGTCGCCGTCGGCCTCCATGTGCAGGCCAAGAGCGCCCGCGTAGAAGTCGCGCGCGGCGGCTGCATCGCCCGCCACGGGACCGAATCCGGCAATGAACAGAATCTCCATCTCGGCGTGGCACCTCCCGGAGAGGGAATGGGATCGTCGCCCGGCCCACCTGGCGGTGGCAGAGCGCGTAGCTGCGCATGCGTCACGGCGCTAGTTCGCCGCGATGAGCCGCCGCACCCGCCGGCTGGGCCTGATCGCCTTGCGTCCGAGGTCCGTACATGCCATTGTGGTCAGGACTGCGCTTTGCGAAAGCGCCAAAGCAGACGAAGGACGGTGCCCGATTGCCGCTCACGGCGAGGCGTCCCTGGGTCACGATCGCTCTTTGGTTCCTGCTGCTCGCCGCCGCGGTGCCGCTGCTCTTCCAGGTGACGGACCACCTGGGGTCGGGCGGCTTTTCCGCCCCGCACAGTGTGGCCGCCAAGGCCGACGCCACCGTGGGGCACCTCGTGCAGCCGGCATCCGTGCCGACGACCCTGATCGCGGGGATCTCGCCGAGCCGCCTGCAGCGCATGGCGAAGGTCTCGGGCATGCCTGCGCCCTGGCTGCACGCCCTCGGCCGGAGCTCCGAGGTGCTGGTGCCCGGGCAGGACAACGCCGCCGCGAAGCGCTTTCTCGGCCTGGCTCGGCGGAACGGTGCCTCGCTGACGGCGGTCAACTCCGACAGCCTCGGGCAGGCCGTCAGCCACCAGGCCATCCAGGCGTTCAGCTCCAGCACTGTGGTGGCGGTGCCCGCGCTGCTCATCCTGCTGCTCCTGGTTTTCGGGGCCGTGCTGCCCGCCCTGCTGCCGCCCGTCCCGGCCGGCGCCGGCACCGTCCTGACCTTGGCCGTCGTGGCGATCGTCGAACGCTACGTGCCGCTCTCCGTGTACCTCCTGCAGATCGTCAGCTTCCTCGCGCTCGGTGTCGGCGTCGACTACGCGCTTTTCGTCTCCACGCGCTTCAGGAGCGCGCTCGAGGCCGGGGCTGGCGTGGAGGAAGCGCTCTCGCTCGCCATGCGCACCTCCGGGCGCTCGGTGCTGTTCTCGGGCCTGGCCGTCGCGCTGGCGATCGGCGCGCTCGTCCTCGGCGGCACGGCGTACTGGCGCGGCATGGCGCTCGGCGGTGGCGCGGCGGTCGCCTCCGTGCTGCTCGTGACCCACACCCTGCTGCCGCCGCTCTTGCGGCTGATGGGCCGGAGGGCGAGCCTCGGCCGCATCCGCTTCGCCATGCCGGAGTGGCGCCTTTGGCGCATCCTGGCCAACTGGGCGACGTCGCGTCCCGGCATCGCCCTGACGCTCGGGCTGCTGGTGCTGGCGGTCCCCGCCGTGGCGGCGCCGGCCATGCGCGCCAGCATACCCGCCGACATCGCCGCGATGCTGCCGCAAAGCTCGCCGCTCGCGCGGGCGCAGAAGGTGGAGCAGCAGGTGCGGGGCGCCGGCGAGATCGCGCCGTTCGTGGTGGCCCTGTCGCTGCCCGAGAGCGTGACGTCGCCATCCGCGTGGCAGACGGTCGGGCGGGTGACGGACAAGCTCAGGGCGATGCCCGGCGTGAAGTCGGTCGCGTCGCCGAGCGGTCGGCTCAGTCCCGAGGTGCTCGCGGCGAGCGCCGCGAGCCCGCGGAGTCCCTTGCGCGCCTTCGTCAGCGGACCACGCTCCGTCGACCTCTTCGTGACGCCGGCCTCCGGACCCGACAGCCAGGCCACCTTGAGCCTGCTCGGCCGGATGCAGGCGAGCCTCGGCCGGACCCCAGGCGCCCAGGTGTCGATCGGCGGCCAGGTCGCGGCGGTGCAGGAGTTCAACAGCTATCTCGCGGCGAGGCTCCCGGCGATGGCCGTGGCGGTGGTGCTGGTCGCTCTCCTGGTGCTCTGGCTCGCGACGGGCTCACTGCTGCAGGCGGTGATCGGCGTGCTGATGAACGCCCTCGTGACGCTCGCGACCGCGGGCATCCTCGTCACGGTGATCGAGCGCGGCGCCTTCGGCGTCACGCCGCAACCGCTCAACCTGGCGGTCACGCCGCTCGTCTTCGTGATGCTGTTCGGCCTCTCGATGGACTACGAGGTGATCCTGCTGCACCGCATCCAGGAGCGTCTCAGGCAGGGCGACGCGCCGCGGCACGCCGCGACGCACGCCGTCGCGACGACGGGCGGCATGATCACCGGCGCCGGACTCATCATGGTGGCCGTGGTGGCGGCCTTGCTCGTCAGCCCGTTCGAGATCCTGCAGACGCTCGCGATCGGACTCGTCAGCGCCGTGCTGCTCGACACGCTGGTCGTGCGCACGTTCCTCGTCCCTGCCGCCGTGACGCTGCTCGGTCGCCACGCCTTCTGGCCGCGCCTGCATCAGCCGAGGCACCTGGCGAAGTAGCGCCCGCGGCGGCCAGGGCGGCGGCATGGTGGCACCGGGTCCGCGGTCGACCCTGGCATCGGTCCGGTCTTGGCGGAGCAGACTCCCGGTGACGGCAGGTCGCTCCGCCCGGTTCGGGCCTTGCCTTGGCGTCAGTGCAGGAGGAGCGGCGACGGGCTCGAAGAAACATGAGTGCATAGATGATGATTATCGGGTCGGTATCAGGGGGGAGTCTGCGTGGCGGACGCGTCGTCCCGGACCGCGGCGGACGTGGCCAGTGGCCCGATCCGCGTGTTCGGCGTCGATGACCACCAAGGCGTGCTCGACGGCCTGCGGCAGATCATCTCGGACCAGAGCGACCTCACCTGGGTAGGCCAGGCGAGCTCGATCGGCGACGCGCAAAGCCAGCTCGAGGCGCTGCGGCCCGACGTGATGCTGCTCGACAGCCGGCTGAAGAGCGAATCCGGCCTCGATCTCTGCGCCTGGACGCGGGAGCGCCTGCCCGAGGTGCGGGTTCTGATGCTGACGGGTTCCACCGACGCCGCCCTGCTGCTGCAGGCCCTGGCGGCGGGGGCCACGGGCTTTCTGATCAAGCAGGCCAGGGGTCGCGACATCGTCGACGCGATCCGGCGGGTGCGCCAGGGCGAGGTCGTCTGGGACGTACGCATGGGCCAGGCGGTGCTGCAGCACTTCCGTGAGGTCGGGGGACAGGGCGTCGGCAACGAGCGGCTCGAGCGCTACCGCGAGCGCGTGCACCGCCTCTACCAGGGCATGACGGCGATCGCGGGCATCCGCAGCGTCGAGGAGATGTTGCAGCGGGTGCTCTCGCTGGCGCGCGAGGTGACCGGAGCGCGCTACGCGGCGCTCGCCGTGCTGCTGCCGGACGAGTCGATCGCGCAGTTCCTCACGGAGGGGCTGACGCCGGAGGAGATGCGGGCGATGGGCGCCCTGCCACGCGGCAAGGGGCTTCTGGGCGAGGTGATCCACACGCGCAGGCCCCTGCGCGTCCCGGACATCCCGTCGCACCCGCGGGCCTCCGGCTGGCCGCCAGGCCACCCGCCGATGCGCACCTTCCTCGGCATGCCGATGCTGGTCCACGGCGAGGTGGTGGGGCACCTCTACATGACCGACAAGCGGGGTGGCGAGGCGTTCTCGGCCGAGGACGAGGAGCTCGTCGGCCTGCTCGCGAGTCTCGGCGCCGTGCTGGTCAAGAACCAGCGGCTCAACGAGGATCTGGGCAGGCTCGCCGTGGTGGAGGAGCGCCAGCGCATCGGCATGAACCTGCACGACGGCACCTTGCAGACGATCTACTCGGTCCTGCTCGGGCTGGACGCCTTGCTTGGCGAGATGCCGGAGGGCGGCCGCGCCTACGACGCCGTCAACCGACTCGCGGAACGGCTGCGCGAGGTGACCGACGAGATCCGCCGCTACGTCCTCGACCTCAAGTCCGACACGAGACCGCTGATGAGCACGGTGGAGGAGATCGCGCAGGAGCTCGGGCTCGGCGAGAAGCTGCGCATCCATTCCTCCGACATGTCCTACACGCAGCTGCCGGAGGAGACGGTGGAGCATCTGGCGCGCTTCACGCAGGAGGCGCTCAGCAACGTGGCGCGCCACGCCCAGGCGACGCGGGTGGATGTGACCTGGCGCCGGGTGGGCGACGAGTTCCAGCTGATGATCGACGACGACGGCGTCGGCTTCGACACGAGCCAGCCCTCGCCACCCGGCCACCATGGCCGCCGCCATCTCGAGGAGCGCGCACGGCTGGCCGGTGGTCGCCTGCAGGTGGACAGCCGGCCGCACGCGGGAGCGCGGATCATGCTGACGGGTCCGATGCCGCGCTGAGTCCGGCAGAGGTTCTAGGCAAGGCGCCTGCCCACTTGGGCGGGCGCCTTGCGCGGTCCTGGACCCGGCACCGCACCCCGGCAGGCACTCGGCCGTCGCTGGCGAAGGATGAGGCCTGTCCCCGAGAGTCCCGCGAAGGAGTGCGACGGATTTGGCGCGGCTCGTCCTTGGACTTGTGCAGATGAACCTCTCGGTCTCGGTGGCCGAGAACCTCGAGAAAGCCGAGACCCTCCTCCGCGACGTACGCGGGCAAGGGGCGTCGATCGCCCTTCTGCCCGAGATGTTTCCGCTGCCCTGGGTCGCCGGGGCGGAGGACAGCCGGGCGTTCGCCTTCGCGGAGGATGAGGACGGCACGACGCTCGCCCGCATGCGCACGATCGCGGCGGAGGCGGGGATCGCCATCGCGGTGCCCATCTACGAACGCAGCGGGGAGCGGCGCTTCAACACGACCTTCGTCCTTTCGGAACATGGCGACATCCTGATGCGCTACCGCAAGAACCACGTCCCCTACCACCCGGGTTGGTACGAGAAGTACTACTACGAGCCGGGCGATCTCGGCTTCCCCGTCTTTCGCCACCAGGGCACCACCCTGGGTGTCCAGACCTGCTGGGACAACCTCTTTCCCGAGGGCAGCCGCATCCTTGCCCTGAAGGGCGCGGAAGTCATCCTGGCGCCAAGGGGCTCGGGCGACTACTCCCGCGGCCGCTGGCGGACGACCCTGGCCGCGAACGCGATGGCCAACAACTGCTTCGTCGCGACGGTGAACCGCATCGGCATGGAGAGCGGCGGCTACATGTTCGGCGGCGACAGCCTCGTGGTCGGACCGGATGGCGAGGTGGTCGCGGCGGTGGAGGGCGAGGATGCGGCCCTGGCGGTCGAGATCGATCTCGGGAAGGTGCAGGAAAGCCGCGCGGAATGGCCCTTTCAGGCGGATCGGCGGCCTTCGCTCTACCGCGAGATCGCCGAGGGTCCCCGCTGATGCGCGTCCAGGGGGACCGCTGGCTGCCCGATCCCGCCACCTTCGCGCAGGACAAGGACCGCCTCTGGGGCGACTTCTACGTCGATTCCGAGGTCGGGCGGCTGCGCTCGGTGCTGATGCACCGTCCGGGCCCGGAACTGGAGCTCGTTTCGGGCGAGGGCTACCAGGACCACCTCTACGACTCCCCGATCGACGAGAAGCGCTTCCTGCGGCAGTTCGACGGCCTTTGCGAGACCTACGAGCGTCTGGGCGTCGCGGTGCGCCTGGTCGAGGGGCAGCTGGGGGATCGGCCGAACGCCGTCTACATGCGCGACCTCTATACGATGACGCCGGAGGGCGCCATCCTCGCTCGTCCGGCGACAGGCCAGCGCCGCGGCGAGGAGCGGGCGGTCGCCGCCACACTGGCGGCGCTCGGCGTGCCCATCCTCAAGACGGTGAACGGCCAGGGCACATTCGAGGGCTCGAACGTCGTCTGGCTCGACCGGCAGACCTGTCTCCTCGGCACCTCGAGCCGGACGAACCAGGCCGGCGCCGAGCAGGTGGAGCGTGAACTGAGGGGGTTGGGGGTCTCGGACATCCTGCCTGTCGCGGTGCCTTACGGCCAGATCCACGTCGATGGCTTCATCTCGCCCGTGGACCGCCGCCGCATCGTCGTCGCGCCCTGGCTATTGACCTGGGATCTCCGCCTCGAGCTGCTCGCGCGCGGCTTCGAGCTGATCGTGCAGGAGGATCTCGACGAGGTGGGTCGGCTCGGCACGAACTTCGTGACCGTCGCGCCGGGGGTGGTCGTCATGGCGGAGGGTTTCCCCGGAACCCTCGCGCTGCTGCGCGACCACGGCATCGAGGTGCATCTCGTCGCGATGGACGAAATCCTGCGCGGCGGCGGGTCCGTGCACTGCTGCACCGGTTTCCTGCGCCGCGATCCCGTGTAGCGAAGGAGGAGGCGGCCAGTTGGCGAGGCTTCTTGCCCCGATCCAGGGACGACTCGTCCGGCAGGGCGGCCGTCTCACGACACCGTACGGCCACGACCTCGAGAGCCCGCTCTGGGCAGGGGCGGAGATCGGCTTTCTCGAGAGTCGGGAGGCGGCCGGGGAGGCGGCCGCGGAGACCCTGCGCCGCGGCTGGATCCTGGGCGTGCACTATCCGCTGGTCCAGGCCCACGCCTGGGACTGGGCGCCCTTCTGGCTCGCGCCGCAAGGCCCCGAGCGCCAGGCGGCGCGGCGTGCGGCGCTGGCGGCGATGGCGCAGGCGAAGGAACTCGGCGCGTCCTACATCCTCTTCCACTATCCCTGGCCGGCCCTCGTCGACCGCGCCGTGCCCTACGAGTCTCTCGGCTGGAAGATCCCGCCCACGGCGCAGGACGAGCGGCTCTGGCCGCGGGAGCGACTTGCGGGCGTCTCCGAGGAGATCTTCGCGGAGCTCGAGGGGGCGTCCCGCGCGCTTCGCCTGCGGGTCGTCCTGGAGCTTGACGGGCCGAATGGCGTCTGGTTCGACCCGGCTCCGCGGCGGGATCTCTGCGCGGCGCTCTTCGCCGCGCATGCGGACCTCGACCTCTGCCTCGACACCGGGCGGCTCGGCCTGCTCGCGCGTCAGCACGGCGGCGATCCGCTCGGCTACACCCGGCGCTGGCTCGATTTCACGCGGCATGTGCATCTGCACGGAGCGTGCTGGGAGCGGCGCCAAAACCACTTGCCGCCGCTCCCGGAACACGAGGGGGACGGGAACTACACGCCGGCGGCGGCCATCGCGCGCCTGGTGCTCCGCGCCCACCCTGAGACCCTGACGGTGCTCGAGACGGATCCGCGGGGCAGGTCGGCCGAGGAGGCGGAGCGCAGCATGCGCTATTGCGCCGGGCTCTGAGCCTGGGGCCGATCAATCCCGGGGCATGGGAGACGCGCCGCAAGGAGTCCATGGCGGCGGTGGGGAGGGGCCCTGGCATGGGCCGTGGGGAACGCGGGGGCCGGAGCGGCCAAAGCCGCCCCGGCCCCCGCGTTCCCGCTGCTGCGTCAACTGTCGCGGTGCCGCAGGATCTCCCGCAGCACGGACGCGTAGTCCGCTCCGCCCCATCCGGCCTCTTCCGCCTGCCTCAGCCAGGATTCCGCCGCCCTGAGCAGCCTCAGGTCCCGGCCGCCCTCGGCCCCTGCGGCGGAGACGAGTCCGGCGTCCTTGAGCGCGAGCGACAGGGCGAAGCGGACGGGGAGGGCGTCCTGTTCGGTGGCGGCTCGCCGGCGCTCCGCCTGCGCCGCCAGAGGCGTGTGGGCGAGAACGCTGAACGCCGTGTTGCGCGGCAGGCCAAGTCCGTCGGCCAGAGACAGGACCTCCCCGAGCAGACCGAGCACGCCGATCAGCGAGGCGTTCGCGACGAGCTTCGCCCGCGCGCCGTGCCCGAGGGGGCCGACGTGCAGCGGCGTGCCGAGCGCCTTGAGCAGGGGCTCGGCACGGGCGAAGTCGTCGCCTGTGCCGCCGACGAAGATGGTGAGCGCCCCGGCCTCCACCTCACCCAGGCTGCCGAGGACAGGCGCATCGAGCATGGCGGTGGCAGGCGGCAGGGCGCTGGCGAGATCCGCCACGGCCCTCGGGCCGACGGTGGACATCTCGAGGAGCCGGGCGCCCTCCTGAAGCCCCGCCAGGATTCCGTCGGGTCCGTCGGCGACCTCGCGCAGGGCGCGCCCGTCCCGCAGCATGGTGATGACGAACTCCGCGCCCTCTGCGGCCTCGCGGGGCGTCTGGGCCCCCCGCGCGCCCTGCGCGAGGAGATCCGCCGTCCGCTCATGGGTCCGGTTCCATACGGTCAACTGGTGGCCCGCGGCGAGAAGTCTCGTCGCCATGCGACTGCCCATCGCGCCTGTGCCGAGAAACGCTATTTCGCTCATGGCATCAGCATAGCCGATCCGTGCGGACGGGACACGGAGGCCTGGCAGGACACGCCGCGCCGCCGGGCGAAGTGGGGCCGAAAGGCGATACAGCGGGGGAGGGCGGTCCTTGGCGGCGGAACTGCGTCGGGACAGGCTCGTGCGGGCGCTCGGCACGGCGCTCCTGGTTCTCCTTGCGCTCTACATCGCCCACCATGCGGTGGTATCCGATATCGGCATCTACCAGCGGTACGCCAGGGGCTTCTCCTTGCACGGGAGCTTCCCGCGCGAGTATCCGCCGTTGGCCCTCGTGCCCATGCTGCTCGCAAGGTCGCTCGCGCTCGCCTTCCATCTCGGCTTCACGCAGGCCTGGCTCCTGCTCTCGGCCGTCGTGCTCTACTTCCTGGCCCTCACGATCGACCGCCCGACGGTGCTGGTGGCGCTCCTGCCGCTCGCGTCTCCGCTCCTCGGCACCTACGACATCTGGCCGATCCTCTGCCTCGTGCTGAGCTACCGCCTGCTCGAGCGGCGACCGGCCCTGAGCTGGTTCCTGCTCGGCGTCGCGATCGCCCTGAAGCTCTTCCCGATCCTCTTCATCCCGCTCTGGTGGCAGCAGACGCGGCGGGGTTGGGGCTACATGCTCTTGCCGCTCGTCACCTTCTACCCCCCGGCCATGGCGTCGGTGGTGCACTACCAGTTCGCCCGCCAGGCGGAATGGGAGTCCACCGTGTCCCTCCTGAGCGCGATCCTGACGCCGTCGGCCATGGTGCTCAGGCACGCCTTCGGCTCGGTCGAGTACTTCAGCCTGTGGTCGGACCGCCTAAGCCTCCTGCTCGACGCCGCCTACGCGGCCTTCTTCGTCTGGATCGCCTTCCTGCGCAGGGATCTCCGCCTGATGCCGCGCATGCTGCTGCTGCTCTCGCTCTGGTTCCTCACCAACAAGGTGCTCTCGGTGCAGTACGTCTTCTGGGTCGTCTGCCTCGCCTATCTCGAGGGACAGAACCTCTGGGCGTTCGGCGCGCTCGCCTGGGCGACGGCCCTTCTCTACCCCTGGCTACCCGCGGTCTACCAGGGGGCACAAACCCTCCTCGGCCTGCCGGCGACCCTGCAGGCGGCCATGCGCCTCGCCATGACGCTCGTCGCGGTGCGCCTCGCGATCTGGCTCGGCATCGTCGTGGCTCTCCTGCGCCCGCGGGTCGCAGCGCCTGCGCTGCCGGCGGGAGAGGCGGCGGACTGACCCAAGGTCGGGCGGAAGGACAGGGCCGACCGGAGGCGAAGGAGAATCTCCCGGCCAAGATGAGGAGTGACGATCGATGGCTCTGCCTGACCGCTTTCCCGCGCTGCTCGTGGAAAAGGACGAGAGCGGCTTCCGCTTCGGCGAGAAGGAACTGACGCCTGCGGACCTGCCCCAGGGGGAGGTGACGATCGAGGTTCGCTACTCTGCGGTGAACTTCAAGGACGGCCTCGCCACCATCCCCAAGGGCAACGTGGCGCGCGGCTACCCGCTCGTGCCCGGCATCGACCTCGGCGGCGTCGTGGTGGAGTCGGAGGATGGGAGGTTCCGTGCGGGCGACCAGGTGGTGGCGACCGGCCAGGACCTCGGCGTAGCGCACCACGGCGGCTACGCTGCCTACGCGCGCCTGCCCGGGGACTGGGTCTTCAAGCTGCCGAGAGGTCTCGACCTGCGCCAGGCGATCGCCCTCGGCACCGCCGGGGTGACGGCGGCGGAGGCCATCCTGCGCTTCGAGCGCGAAGGCCTGCGCAAGGAGATGGGACCGGTGCTGGTCACGGGTGCGACGGGCGGTGTCGGCTGCCTCGCGGTCGACATGCTCGCGGGCCTCGGCTACACGGTCGAGGCTAGCACCGGCAAGCCGGAGGCGGAGGAGTTCCTGAGGGCCCTCGGCGCCCAGGCGATCGTGCCGCGCGCGGAGCTGCAGCCCGAGTCCCCGCGGCCCCTCGACCGCCAGCGCTGGGCGGCCGCCATCGACCCCGTCGGCGGCAGGACGCTCGCGACCGTGCTCAGCCGCCTGCGCTACGGCGGGCTCGTGGCGTCGGTGGGACTCACCGCGGGCTCCGGCTTCGAGACGAGCGTCTTCCCCTTCATCCTGCGCAACGCCACGCTGTTCGGCGTGGAGTCCGCCTATCTGCCCCGCGCCGAGCGCGAGGTGATCTGGCGGCGCATGTCGGACGACCTGCGGCCCGCCCATCTCGACAGCCTGATCACGCATGAGATCGCCTGGCCCGAACTGCCAGCTGCCCTCGAACGCATTCTTCAGGGCGGGGTGACGGGCCGGATCGTCGTGGCCCTGCCCTAGGCGACCCCGGGCCAGGGAGTCCAGGGCGGTGACGCGAGGGGAGGCGGAGGAGATGGCAGGGGACCCGCAGGCGGCCTGCCCCTTCTGCGACTGGGCGGCGGGCACGCCCTTCGTGCACGAGGACCCGCTGGCCGTCGCGCTGATCGACCGGCGCCCGATCAACCGCTACCATGTGCTGGTCGTGCCGAGAAGGCACGTGGTGAACTTCGTCGACCTGCCGCCGGAGCTCCTGACGCATCTCTTCCGGCTGACGCAGGTCCTCTCGCAGGGCATACGGGACGTCTGCCGACCGGACGCCATCCAGCATCTCACCGACGACGATCTCGCGGGCCATGGTTTCAACCTGGTCCCACACTTCAAGATCCACATCATTCCCAGGTTCCAGGGGGACCGGGTGCGCATCGACTGGGGCCGGGGGCCCGAGCCCAGCCTCGCCGATCGGGGCCAGTGGGCGGCCGAGCTGCGCGCGGCACTCGCGGGCGAAGGCGGTGCGGCAGGGCCCGGCGCGCCTTTGCGAAGCCGATGACGCCGGGCAAGGCAGCCAATGGGAACCGCGAGTGGTTTCGCCGCTATTACGGCGACGACTATATGGACTCCGTACGACAGATCCTCGGCTGGGAGCGCACAGAGCGCGAGGCGGACTTCGTGCTGCGGGTGACGGGCCTGCGGCAGGGGGCGCGCGTCGCGGATCTCGGCTGCGGCGAGGGACGCCATGCCCTCGCCCTCGCGGCAAGGGGCATGCGCGTGACGGCGCTCGACATCAGTCCGTCCTTCATCGAACGGGGGCGGGCCGAGGCAGTGCGCCAGGGACTCCACGTGAACTGGGTGCTGGGCGACATGCGCACGCCGCGCCCGGGACCGTACGATCTGATCGCGCTCCTCTTCCAGAGCTTCGGCTACTTCTCGGACGAAGAGAACCTGGAACTCCTGCGGGACTGGCGCAACGCGCTCGCGCCGGACGGCCGCCTGATCGTCGATGTCTGGAACCGCGAGCGCATCCTGGCCGACTTCGTTCCGCACGCGGAGTGGACCGCGGCCTCGGGCCTCGCGGTCCGGGAGGAGCGGACCTGGGACGCGGCGACAGGACGCCTCGCGGTGCGCTACCGGTACCGGCGGCGGGAGGGGCCGGCGCGCGCATACGACGCGAGCTTCCGCCTCTACGACAGGCAGGAGATCACGGCGCTTCTCCGGCAGGCGGGCTTCGCTCTGGACCGCGTCTTCGGCGACCTCCAGGGGGCTCCATGGCGCCCGGACAGCCCGCGCCTCGTCGTCCTCGCCGCCGGGATCTGATGGTGGTTTTCGGGGCCTCGCGGCGAGGAGATCGCCTGCGGGCCCAGAAAGCATTGCGAGGAGCCGGAGCGGGGAGGTAGGGACATGTCGGCGGGAGATCGGATCACAGCAAGCGCCGAGGCCCTTGCGGGGCAGCTCACTGAGTGGCGGCGCCACCTGCACGAGCATCCGGAATTGAGTTTCCAGGAGTACGAGACGACGGACTTCCTCGAGCGCACGCTGCGGGGCTTCGGCGTCGACCCGGTGCGCAAGACCGAAACCGGTCTCTGGTTCGATATCGAGGGCGCGAGGAGCGGGCGCACCGTGCTGGTGCGCGCCGACATCGACGCCCTGCCGATCGAGGAGGAGGCGGACGTCCCGTACAGGTCGGGACGGCCCGGCGTCATGCACGCCTGCGGTCACGACGGGCATACCGCGATCGCGCTTGGCGTGACGAAACTCCTGCTCGAGCGGCGGGCAGCGATCGCCGGGCGCGTCCGGGTCCTGTTCCAGCCGGCCGAGGAAAAGCTGCCCGGCGGAGCGCCGATGATGATCCGCGCCGGGGTGCTCGAGGGCGTCGACGAGGCCGTCGGCCTGCACCTCATGCCGATGCGGCTCTGGGCCCCTGGCGGCGTGTTCCCCGTCGGGAGGGCGGCCCTGATCGACGGTCCGGCCATGGCCGCCGCCGAGGAGTTCCGCATCCGCATCCGGGGCGTGGGCGGGCACGGGGCGGCGCCGCATACGGCGGTGGACGCCATCGCCTGCGCGACGCAGGTGGTGAACGCCCTGCAGCACATCGTCAGCCGCCAGGTGGACCCGCTGCAGCCGGCCGTGGTCACCGTAGGCACGTTCCACGCGGGATACAACTTCAACGTCATCGCGCCGCAGGCCGAACTGACCGGCACCGTGCGGGCGTTCGACGAGTCGGTGCGAGACCGCATGGAGGAGAGCCTGCGGCGCATCGTAAGGCAGACGGCGGACGCGTTCGGGGCGACGGCCGACGTCGAGTACACCCGCGGCTACCCGCCGCTCGTCAACACCCCCGAGCAGGCGGAGGTGGTCCGGGGGGTGGTCCGGGAGCTCTACGGGCAGGACGCCCTGGAGCCGGCGGTGCCGATGATGGGGGCGGAGGATTTCGCCTACATCCTGCAGGAGCGCCCCGGGGCATTTCTCTGGCTCGGCTGCGGCAGCGAGGAGCTCGAGGCCACCTACGCGAACCACCACCCGAAGTTCGCCATCGACGAACGGGCTCTGCCGATCGGAGCGGCTGTCCTGGCGACCGCTGCGCTGCGTCTGCTCGAAAGGTAGCCTCACCTTCTCGCGGAGCGGCTCTCGCCGAGTTTTTTTGCGATACGGAACAGGAAGCGACGCTCCGCCGGGCGTCGCTTCCTGTTCGCCCAGGGCGGAGACCGGCGGGCGACGTCTCATCGCCGGGCGTGGGCCTTCTCGCCTTCCGGCATGGCGATCTCTCCTCGCGACAGGCGGTGCGCCAAGACAAGAAGCCGCTAAGAAACAGGGGCCGCCCCCCTTGAAACCCCCTGAAGACGCTCCGCTCGGCTCGCATTGCTGTAGCGAACGAGCTAACTGCAATGCGCCCTGCCTCGCAGCGGGTGCGTCACGGGAGGGATTCTCTCTTGCGTACGTTGTCGCTCCTTTGGGAGCTTCTCGCCGATCGCAACGCGCGCCGCGTCATCTTCGCGGTCACGGTCGGGCTGGTGCCGCTGGCCACCCTCGTGCCGGCAGCCCTGGCGCCAGGACTCGGCACCTCGGGTGGCGTAGGCGGTTTCCTGGCTCTCCTTGTGTTCTCCGCGTTCAGCACAGGTCTCTTGCTGCTCGGGTCGAGCGCGGCAGTCGCGGCCGTCACCGTCCGGCTGCAGGGCCTCTCCTGGCAGGAGTTCAGGGCGCGCACCCTGGCCGCGGCCATCGGCGGACTCCTTGGACTGGCCGTGGTGGGCGGCGTGGTGGTGCCGGCCCTGGCGCTCGTGTTCGCGCTTGTGCCGCTCCTGCGCTGGCCCGCCTTCCTCGTGGGCCTGCTGGCCGTCGGCTGGCTCGCGATGCTGTCCGCCGCCGCGGCCGACGTCGGTCCCGTGAACGCGCCAAGGGCGCTGCTTGAGCTCTGGCGCCGGCAGGTCCTCAACGTTTCGCTCCGCCTTGCCGTGCTCTGCCTCTTGATCGCGACCGTACTCGGCATCCTCGTGCGCTCGGGCGTGCAGGCGACTCTGGCCGTGTGGCTCGCGGCCGCCGTCGTCTGCCTGGCGCCGGCCGGGGCGGGGTTCGTGTGGCAGGGCGCCTGGCGCCTCGAGCGACTGCCGCTCTGGATGGGCCGGTACCTGGCGGAGACCGAGGAAGGCGTCATGCGCTCGGCGATCTTGGCCCTGCGCGACTGGATCTTCGTCTCCGAGCAGGAAGAAGAGCCGCCGATCGCAAAATCGCCCTCGCGGCGAACCGTGCTTGCGGGTAGCGGCCGATTCGGTTCCGACAGGGCCTAGCAGGCCGTCGCCTGTGTCCGGTGGCGGCGAGGGCGGGCCGTTTCGTCCGGGCCCAAGGCACGGGGCTCGTCGCGTGAGGGGGGAGCCTCGATGATGCGCAAGACTTGGGTGCTGGCCTTGCCTCTGATGTTCCTGCTCGCCGCCTGCGGCACGACCGCGAGCGCGGCGGGCGGGCAGCACCACGCGAAGCAGGCCGGCTCCTTCACCAGTAGCGGCGCGGCCGTCAGCGGCACGGCCTCCGTGGCGATAGGCATGGTCACGGTGGGAGGCCAGAGCGAGCAGGTGCTGACGACGCCGTCGGGCCGGACGCTCTACTACTTCACGCCCGACACCGCGGCCAAGGTCACCTGCAGCGGCGCCTGCGCGAAGGTCTGGCCGCCGCTTGTGCTCGGGTCGGGCCGGCCGTCGGCGCCGTCCGGGCTCGCGGGGACACTGGGCACGGTGCAGGGCGCGAACGGCCTGCAGGTGACGTACAACGGCCATCCGCTCTACGCCTTCTCGGGCGACAAGAAGCCGGGGCAGGCGAACGGCGAGGGACTGCAGGGCAAGTGGTACGTGGCCGCCGTGGGCCTCGCGAGCGGTGGTGGCGGCACCTCTTCTGGCGGCAGCTCGTCGAGCAGCGGATCGTCCGGCGGTTCCGGCTGGTAACCGAGAACTACGAAGGCGCCCTCCAGGCGGAGGGCGCCTTTGCGCCGCAAAGCGTCAGATGCGGTCTTCGGCGGCCGCGATCTCCAGCGGCAGGCCCTTCGGTTCCGGCAGGGCGTAGATCGTGAGCAGCGCGCCGAGCAGCGACACGATCGCCAGGATCGCCATCGTGCCTGCCAGCTGCAGATGAAGCACCAGCAGCGGCATCAGGAAGGCGCCGAGGAACGCGCCGAGCTTGGCGCTGCCGGCGGAGATGCCGTCGCCGAGGCCGCGGATCTCCACGGGGAAGACCTCCGCCGGGAAGATGAACGTGGTGACGTTGGGGCCGAACTCGATGAAGAAGTAGCTGACCGCGTAGACGGCGAGGAAGACGATCGGCAATGCGCGCACGGCCGGGATCAGGGCGATGACGCCGTAGGCGGCGGTCATGACGAGGAAGCCGCGCCACTGGATGCGCTTGCGGCCGCTCTTGTCCACGCGTCGGACGGCAAGCCAGTAGCCTGGGACGGCGGCGACGAGGAAGATCAGCGCCGCGATCAGCGTCGAATTGAGGAGCGAGGCATCCGGCAGAAGGGCGCGCAGGATGATCTGCGACGAGACGCCGGTGCCATAGAACGCGATGTCCATCAGGAACCAGGCGCCAGCCGTGCCCAGCAGGCGCTTGCGGTAGATCGGATCCGTGAGGCGCGCCTTACGGGTCCGCGTCTGCACCGTCGCGTTCTGGAGGTCGAGACCGGCGACGTCGTGCACCACCTGCGCCGCCGACTGCGCCTCGCCACGGACGGTGAGCGCGTAGCGAGGGGTCTCCTTGATGGTGCGGCGGAGGTAGATCACGGAGGCGGCGGGGATCGCGCCGATGGCCAGCATGAGGCGCCACGCAAGGTCGTGCGGCACGCCGGTGGCGAGCAGCAGCGCGGCCATGGCCGGTCCGGCGAGAAGGCCGAGCCCCTGCATCGAGAAGACGGTGCCGATCATCTGGCCGCGGTTCGAGCGGTTCGCGTACTCGCTCGTGATGATCGCCGAGCCCGCGTAGTCGCCGCCGACGCCGAAGCCCACCAGGGCGCGGAACAACATCAGTTGCCAGACCGTGTGCGAGAAGGCAGAGAAAACGGCACCGAGCGTCAGGAGAATGACCTCGATGCCGTAGATGCTCTTGCGCCCGAGAAGATCCATCACCCGGCCGAAGACGATGGCCCCCAGCATGGACGCCAGGAGGGACGTCGAGTTCAGCCACATCAGGTCCGTGGTGGAAAGGTGCCAGATGGGCGTCAGGATCGCCGTGACGGTGCCGATAATGAAGAGATCGTAGGCGTCTGTGAAGAAGCCCATGCCGGCGATGAGAACGGTGCGCCAATGGTAGCGCGAGAAATCTGCCTCGTCGAGCGCGTGGTACACCGACTGGATATCCGACGTCTCCGTCAGCAAGCAGCGGTCGCTCCCTTGACCTGACGCACTGCGATGCCCCAGGACGCTCCTGGGTCGGGTCCGGGCACGCCCAGCCCCTTGCAAGACTAGCGTATCACGTTTGGCCCCGCAATGGGCCCGCGGCGGATCTGCAGCCGTGTGCGACGGCCGCGAACACAGCCCCGCGGGACGGGGGCGCGAACCTGGGTGGCCCTGCTTGCCTGCCCGGTGGCCGCTCAGGCGTGACAGACGGCCCTCAGGGGAAGTTTCCGGACGGTCGTTTGTCGGCCATTTCCGCGTTTTCGGGCCGATAGGCCCTAGCGCGGCGACTTTTTGGGCGTTTGGACCATGGCATTGGAAGTAGGGCGAAGGGAGTAAGCATTGACCCCGTTTGGTGATGGGATGGGACAGTTGCTCGACGTACATTTCAATTGGGAACGAAATCACAAGGTGCCGATATGGCGCCATGTGGGAGGCAGAACAGGATGTCGGTTGTGGAACTGGCGACGCTGCAGGTGAGCAAGACGGTGGACGCGCGCGGAACGTCGTGCCCGGGTCCGATCCTGGCGGCCAAGAAGGGCATCGTGGACGTGAAGGTCGGGGAGATCATGATGGTCCTCGCCACCGACAGCGGCACGAAGAAAGACCTGCCCGCCTGGGCCAAGAAGATGGGTCACGACTACCTCGGCGTTCTCGAGGAAGGCGGCATCTTCAAGCTTTACGTCAAGCGCCTCAAGTAAGCTGATCGCTCGGTAGCTGCGCGAGCTGCCGCAAACGGACGACCCAACCTGCGAGCCAGAGCACGCGAGCGCCCGAAGTGGGCGCCGCGGGGCCCTGTGGGTTCCTCTACCCGCAAACGGCAGATGCGCAGGACGCGCAGCGTGCCCCGCAGCCCGGGAACCGTCACGCGCAGGAAGAGAAGGAAGAGGCGCGACGCGTCTCGGGCGGGGCGCGCGATCCGGCTGGCCGGAACTTGCCTGCGTCGGGCCCTGGAGGCTTGGCGCCAGAGGAGGCAATCGTCGATGGATACCACCAAGAAGACCATCATTCTGTTCAGCGGAGATCTCGACAAGGCCCTGGCAGCGTTCATCATCGCGAATGGCGCCGCCGCGATGGGTGACGACGTCACCATGTTCTTCACGTTCTGGGGTCTCAACGTCCTGCGCAAGTCGGTCGCGCCGCCGCACAAGAAGAGCTTTCTGCAGGGCATGTTCGGCGGCATGATGCCGAAGGGTCCGGGCAAGCTCGGACTCTCCAAGATGAACTTCGCGGGCGTCGGCCCCAAGCTGATGCGGCGGGTGATGCGCCAGCAGAACGTCAGCTCGCTGGAGGAGCTGATCGCCACCGCGCGCGAGCAGGGCATCAAGATGATCGCCTGCAAGATGTCGATGGACGTGCTCGGCCTGAGTGAGGACGAGTTGATCGACGGGCTCGATTACGTAGGCGTCGCCACGTACCTGGGCGAGGCCGACGAGGCCGGAGTGAACCTGTTCATCTGATGTGCCCGGGGGCCGGCGTGGCGCCGCGTGGCGCCTGGCCGGCACGATCCGCGGACCGCCCGGCATGACGAAGGTCATCGGCGGCAAGGAGGGCTTGAAGTGAGTCAATCGGCCACGACCCGCGTCCTCGTCTTTTCCACGAACAACATTTCGGACCCTGGCATCGACCTGGCCGGCAGCAGGCACCTGCACTACTCTCCCGGTGTCGTCGTGATCAGCCTGCCGTGCGCCAGCGGCATCAAGCCGAGCTGGATCGTCCACGCGCTCACCCACGGCTTCGATGGCGTCTTCATCGCCGCGGACGGGGACGAGTGCGCCTACCTCACCGACTGCAGCAAGCGGTCCGCCGGCATCGCCGAGCAGGCGCAGGCCGAGCTCGTCGAACGCGGGCTGTCGCCGAACCGGGTGCGTCTCGCGGCCGTCTGCTCGGTCTGCGCCGAACCGTTCACCAAGCAGGTCACCGAATTCGTCGAGGATCTCTCGGAGGCGGTGGTATAGATGGACTACGACGTCCTGGTTGTCGGCAGCGGCATCGCGGGCATGGAATCCGCGATCAAGCTCGGCGACATGGGCAAGAAGGTCCTGATGGTCGAGCGGGAAGGCAGTGTCGGCGGCCGCGTCATCCTGCTCAGCAAGGTCTTTCCGACCCTGGACTGCGCGAGCTGCATCACGACGCCGCGCATGGCGGCTTCGATCCACCACGACAACATCACGCCCTGGACCTACACCGAGGTGGAAGCCATCCGGCGCAATCCGGACGGCACCTTCAAGGTCAAGGTGCAGCGCAAGGCACGCTACGTGGACGAGTCCGCCTGCACCGGCTGCCAGCTCTGCGAGCCCGCGTGCACCGTGGCGGTACCGGACGAGTTCAACTATGACCTCATCGCGCGCCGGGCCGCGTACATCCCCTTCCCGCAGGCGGTGCCGAAGAAGGCCGTCATCCAGCGCGAGGGCACCTCGCCCTGCACGGACACCTGTCCCGCGGGCATCAAGGCTCACGGCTACGTCTCCCTGACCCGCAGCGGCAAGTACGAGGAGGCCTTCCAGCTCATCCTCGATGCCACGCCGCTGGTCGGCACGCTGGGGCGCGCCTGCTACGCGCCGTGCGAGGGCGAGTGCACGCGCGGGGACCTCGAGGGCACATTGCCGATCCGCCGGATCAAGCGCTTCGTCGCCGACCGGCACTACGCAAACTACGACGGACCGAACGTCACGCCCGACGAGCCCAACGGCAAGGCGGTGGCGATCGTCGGTTCCGGCCCCGCCGGCCTGACGGCGGCATGGCAGCTGGCCCGCAAGGGCTATCGCGTCAAGATCTTCGAGGCCGACAAGGAGCCGGGCGGCTTCCTGCGTTACGCCCTGCCGACCTACCGCCTGCCGCAGGAGGTCGTCGCGCAGGACATCAGCAACGTGACGGCGCTCGGGGTCGAGATCGCCGTGAACTCCCCGGTGCAGGACCTCGATGCCCTCAAGCTGGACGGCTTCGACGCGGTCCTGCTGGCGACGGGGACGCCCCTCTCGACCAGCATGGGCGTGCCGGGCGAGCAGTTGAAGGGCGTGCTCGGCGGCCTCGACTTCCTGCGCGACGTGCGCCACGGCGTGACGGCGGACATGCGGGGTAAGAAGGTCGTCATCGTCGGCGGCGGCAACGTGGCGATGGACGCCGCGCGCACCGCGCGCCGCCTGGGCGCCCAGGAGACCCTGGTCGCCTACCGGCGCGGGCGCGAGGAGATGCCGGCGCACAAGGCGGAAGTGG
>JAJZIE010000253.1 GCA_021810725.1 Bacillota bacterium
CGAACGGGTGGCGGCCCTGCGCCGCAGGAGCGTCGATGCCAAGGCGACCGTCTCGATGGAGCGGGCGCGCCTCATGACCGAGTTCTATCGGAGCGCGAAGGGCCTCTCGGCGCCGATGCTGCGCGCGAGAGCGTTCGCGCACCTCATGGAGCGCAAGGCGGTCGTGATCCTGGAAGGGGAACTGATCGTCGGCGAGCGCGGCCCCGCGCCCAAGGCCTCGCCCACCTATCCGGAACTCTGCTGCCACACCGTGGAGGACCTCGAGGTCCTCGGTTCGCGCGAGAAGATCCCGTACGCCGTCGACTCGGCGACGACCCAGTTCTACGAGCGGGAGGCCATTCCGTTCTGGCGGGACCGGTCGCTGCGCGACCAGATCTTCGCGAACATGACCCCTGAGTGGCTCGCGGCCTACGACGCCGGCATCTTCACGGAGTTCATGGAGCAACGGGCGCCCGGCCACACGGCCGGCGGCGGCCAGATCTTCCGCAAGGGCTTCCTCGACTATAGGCGCGAGATCGAGGAGGAGCTCTGCCGGCTCGACTTCCTTGGCGATCCCCGCGCCTACGACAAGCAGGAAGAGCTGCGGGCCATGTCGGTGACGTGCGACGCCATCATCCGCTTCGCCGAGCGTCACGCGGAGCTCGCGCGCGAGCTCGCGGCCAGGGAAGCCGACGAGGCGCGCCGGCTCGAGCTGCTGAAGATCGCCGAGGTGTGCGGCCGGGTGCCGGCGCACGCGCCGCGGACATTCTGGGAGGGCCTGCAGGCGTACTGGTTCGTCCACCTCGGGGTGATCACGGAGCTCAACACCTGGGACGCCTTCAACCCCGGCCGCCTCGACCAGCACCTCTACCCCCTCTACCGCCAGGATCTCGACTCGGGCCGGTTGACGGAGGAGCAGGCAAAGGAACTGCTCGAGTGCTTCTGGGTCAAGTTCAACAACCAGCCAGCGCCGCCAAAGGTGGGCGTGACGAACGCGGAATCGGGCACCTACACGGACTTTGCCAACATCAACAGCGGCGGCCTCGGGCCCGACGGCTCGGACGGCGTCAACGAGCTCAGCTACCTGGTGCTGGACGTGATCGACGAGATGCGCCTTTTGCAGCCGAGCTCGAACGTGCAGATCAGCAAGAAGACGCCGGACCGCTTCCTGCGCCAGGCCCTGCGCATCGTGCGCAAGGGTTGGGGCCAGCCATCGATCTTCAACGCCGACGCCGTGGTGCAGGAACTCCTGCGCCAGGGCAAGACGCCCGAGGACGCGCGGGAGGGCGGCACGAGCGGCTGCGTCGAGGCCGGCGCCTTCGGCAAGGAGGCCTACATCCTCACCGGCTACTTCAACCTCGTCAAGATCCTGGAGCTCACCCTGCACGATGGGGTCGATCCGCGCACCGGGCGCCAGCTCGGTCCGCGCACCGGCGATCCACGGCAGTTCGCGGACTTCGACGCGCTGATCGCGGCCTACGACCGCCAGATGCGCTACTTCCTCGACGTCAAGATCCAGGGCAACAACGTGATCGAGCGGCTCTACGCGAGGCAGATGCCCGCGCCGTTCCTCTCCGTGATCACCGACGACTGCATCAGGAACGGCCGCGACTACAACGACGGCGGCCCGCGCTACAACACGAGCTATATCCAGGGGGTCGGCATCGGCACCCTCACGGACAGCCTCTCGGCGATCAAGCGCCACGTCTACGACGAGCGCGCGATCAGCGTGACCGAACTCCTCGGAGCCCTGGCGCGGGACTTCGACGGCGACGAGGATCTGCGTTCCCGCCTCATGGACGAGACGCCGCGCTACGGCAACGACGACGACGCAGCCGACGACATCATGCGGCGCTTGTTCGATCTCTTCCAGACGGCGGTGGACGGGCGGCCCAACACCAAGGGCGGCACCTACCGGATCGACATGCTGCCGACCACCTGCCACATCTACTTCGGCTCCGTGACCGGCGCGACGCCGGAGGGGCGCCATGCCTGGCAGCCCGTGTCGGAGGGCATCTCGCCGGTGCAGGGCGCCGACCGCAACGGCCCGACGGCGGTGGTGAAGTCCATGGCCAAGATGGACCACATCCGCACCGGTGGCACGCTGCTCAACATGAAGTTCATCCCGCAGGTGCTGGAGGGCGACGAGAACCTCGAGAAGCTCCTGCACCTCGTGCGCGCGTACTTCCGCATGGACGGCCACCACATCCAGTTCAACGTGGTGAGCGCCGAGACGCTGCGGGACGCCCAGCTGCATCCCGAGGAGTATCGGGACCTGATCGTCCGCGTGGCGGGTTACAGCGACTACTTCTGCGACCTCAGCCGAGCCCTGCAGGACGAGATCATCGCGCGTACCGAGCAGGTGGCGTTCTAGGGCGGAGAGCTCTCGTCAGCTGTCGGGAGTCTTCCCGTGTCGCGCAGGGGTCAGGAGCTGCTCCGAGACCTCGGCGCTCTCGCGGATGTGCTGCTCCATCAGGCGGCGCGCCACCCGCGGGCGGCGCCTCTGGACGGCCTGGGCGACGCCGAGCAGCTCGCTGGCCTGCCGCCGGCGCCACTCGGGCGTGTCGTGGCTGCCCACCACCAGCACGGACTGCCGGAAGGCGCTGTCGAGGGCCAGCATCACGGCCTCGCGGATGGGATTGCCGGAGGCCGCGGCCAGCTGTTCGTGGAACAGGATGTCGAGCTCCATGTAGGTCTGCCAGGGTACGCCTGGGCGGTTCGCCACCTCCACGAGGGTGGCGACGCTGCCCATCAGGCGGGCGATATCCTCTGCGGACGCCCGCCGCGCGGCGAGCTCGGCGCTCTCCATCTCGAACGTCAGGCGGAACTCGGTGAAATGCCGCGGTGTCACGTTGCCGAGCTGGATCAGGGCGCCAAGCGCGGCGCCTGTGCGGTCGACGGGCGGGCTGGAGACGAAGATGCCGCCCGAGGAGCCTCTGCGCACCTCGATCAGCCCGGAGGCTTCGAGGATCCTGAGCGCCTCGCGCAAGGTGGCCCGGCTGACGCCGAAGAACTGACCAAGGTCGCGCTCCTTCGGCAGGCGCTCGCCGACGCGGATGGCGCCGGAGAGGATGGCCCGCTGGATCTGCAGCGCCACGGCGTTCGAGCCGCGTCCTGGCTCCTTGTCGCCGAAGAGGTCCGCAAAGCGTCGCGCGGCGATGGGCGGCGAGGCCGAGTGCGCCGTCGCACCAGGTCCAGCGCCGCGGGGCGTCCCCTCAGCCATCCGTCACACCCTCAGTTCCGTGGTTTCGTCCCTGGATTCTCGAGGCTTCGACGATCGGGTGGGGAACACCTCGCCCCGGCTCCTGGCCGAGGAAGATGGGAGGAAAGCCGATGCGTGTGTCTCTGGACGGTCAGGTCGTCGTGATCACGGGAGCGAGCAGGGGAATCGGCCGCGCGACGGCGCTTGGGCTCGGGCGGGCGCATTCGCGTCTCGCGCTCCTGGGGCGCGACGAGGTGGCGCTCAGCGAGATCGAGGGCGAGATGCGCGCGCTCGGCGCCGAAGTGCGCCGCTATGCGGGAGACCTGCGCGACCACGCCCGCTCGGCCGCGATCGCGGAGCAGGTGCGGCGCGATTTCGGGCCGGTCGACGGGCTCGTCAACAACGCCGCCGTCGGCAGGTACGGCGCGTTCCTCGAGCTCGGGCTCGACGACTGGCGCCGGATGCTCGAGGTGAACGTCCTCGGCCTCGTCGCGATCACGCAGGCTTTCCTGCCGGACATGCTCGCGCGCGGACAAGGGCACATCCTGAACGTCTCGAGCGTGCAGGGCGTGCATGCCACGGCGACCTCCTCGGCCTACTCCGCGACGAAGTTC
>JAJZIE010000254.1 GCA_021810725.1 Bacillota bacterium
GGTACCTATAACTGGCAGTGCTACGCACCCTGCGGCAGCGGCAAGAACGGCGAGCAGGGCGCCATGGTGGATGCCGGGTACATGAAGGGCGTCGTGAAGATCGGCTGACCCCCTCCGGCCCGTCAGCGCCCGTCGCCCTCCGACCTTCGGGGCGGCGGGCGCTGTCGCGCGCCGCCCGAGAGCAGTCCTGGGGCGGCTTGGCGGCACGAGCATCGGCGAGCCGCGCCGAAGCCGTGTCAGGGCTTATCGCCGACCCAGCGGGCACGCCCCGTTGCGCCGATCCGCCGGCAGGTGATCCACAGCCCGC
Source organism: Bacillota bacterium (assembly GCA_021810725.1). Taxonomy (GTDB): domain Bacteria; phylum Bacillota; class Sulfobacillia; order JAJZYS01; family JAJYTV01; genus JAJZQO01. The sequence goes on from JAJZIE010000254.1 coordinate 308, forward strand.
CGTCCCCCTGCACCGAGTAGCCGCCCCAGGTCGCCGGGCAGCTCCACGGGGCGCGAAAGCGCTCGGTCGGATAGACCCGCACCCAGGGGCGGTTCGACATCCCGTACTTGTTGTCGATGACGAGCCGGTACCAGCCCGGCGCCAGCGCGGGCGTCCAGACTTCGAAGCGCCCGTGCGCGACGCGAAAACCGCGGATCGTCTCCACGACGTGGCCCCCGTGCTGGGGCTCCCAGAGGATCCGCGAGATCCAGCGGAAGTTCGCGCCGCTCGCCCACAGCGGCAGCGTGGGCGCGGTGATGCGCACCGGCAGCCGGGCAAGACGCGCCGGGCCCGGCAGCACCTGCACGGCGGCCGATGCCGGCGTGCCGAGGCCGAGCGATAGGGCGGCGACGGCCAGCAGGCCCGCTCGTCGCGTGCCCCACCGCCGTGCGCCGCGAACCGGCCGGGTCGCCCCACCCCTGCGCGACTCTCGCATGCCTCCCCCCGGTGCTCTCGCCCTCTCCGTCGTCGTCACCCTCCCCGCGAGAGGCTGACGGCAAACGCGTGCCACAGCGGGGGAGGTCGGCGCACCGCGGACCGGCGGCGCAGGGGCCACGCATCCACATCTCACACAAGGCGCGAAAAGAGCACTCTCCGCGCGCAGGAGCGACACGGTGGGGGGTGGCACACCCGGGAGCACGTCGCGGCCGGCACGAACAGACGCGTACGACGACGCGCGAACACCCAGCGTATGGTCGCACGACGGCCAGCAGCGCCGCCGCGACGCGGCCGAGGCGGCGCGCGCCGTCTCCAGCGTCGTTGCTCGGACAATTGGAGAACTCCTACACGGGCGGGCAGCGACCGGAGGGCGCATGGACCGCAGGGCGACGAGCGAGCGGACCCCTGATCTCGCGCCCGAAAGGAAGGAGCGGAGCCCCGCCGCCCTTGCCCTCGGCTCGTCGGTCACGGCCGGGTCCCGGTCCGACACGGAGATGTTCGGCTTGCAGCGCTTGGCGGGCAACTGCGTCGCGACCTCGGTCGCCCAGCGCGCCTGGGGCAAGAAGAAAAGGACAAGACCGAGAGCACCGAGCCCCCGCCCAACACCTGGGTCCGCGCCCCAGCCCGAGGGCCGCACGAGGACGACGCCCCGGATCGTTGCGCCCACCGGACGGCGCGGGAGCGAGGACACCAGCACCGATGAGGAGAAGCTGAAGGGCTGATGCCCACCGGCCCGGCGCCGGAACTGGCGCTCGCGGCCCGAACGGACCGCCCGGAGTGGTCGGCGCGGTCGGCGGTCGGCGGTCGGCGCCCGGCGCTGCGGTCGCTTTCCGTTGGGCTCCTCGGCTCGGTGCTCGCCGAGGCCGCCTTCAGCCCGCCGCCTTCAGCCTGGCGCCGCTCCTCGGTCGCCGACGCCGACGTCTGGGCGAGGAGCTCCTCGTTCGCCTTCGACGCCGCCTGGCGCGCGCCCGCCGCGGCGCCCTTGCCCGCGATGCCCTTACCGCCTGCTCTTTCAGCCGCTCGAGCAACGCCGGGCGCAGTGCTCTCGACATCCGACTCGCTCGCGACGAGACGCAGCGCCCACGTCTCACCGAAATGGCCGCACAGCGCCCGCAAGAGGCACGTCGCGACGTCGTGGGTGGCGGGCGACGTCGAGACAGGTGGGACCGGTGCCCCTTCCGCTGGCTGCCAGCGGTCCTGCCCCTCGAGCGCCGCCGCGAGCCCGGCCGGGGCCCAGAGCTCGTGCGCGGAGGCGCCGCCCCGCTGGGCAAACAGCCCGGTCAGCATCGAGACATCGCGCGACAACGGATGCAGCAGGCCGGCTCCCGGCTCGGTCGCTGCTCTGCACATCGCGTGATGCCACTGAGCACGACGACGGCCGTGGCCAGAAGTCCTCCTCGACAGAAACCCTCCTCACTCGCCCGCTCCGCGACGGTCATGAATTCCTTCTCGTGTCCGCCCGAGCCGGCCCGGCGGATCCGCCCCGTTGCTCCTTGCGGGCCAGCTTCCCTCTGGCGCAGACCCGAGCGAGCTGTAGCATTCGCGTCATGCGAGCATCGACGCTCCAAAAGCGCCTGGACACGACCGAGAAGGACCGCGCGTCGACAACCCGGGAGGCGCCCCGTCCGGTCGGCCTCGCGGGTTTGCAGGCACTCGCCGGAAATCGCACGACAACCGGCGTGCTCGCCGCGGCCACGGACGTGCAGCGCGCCGGCTCCCTTCCGGTGTTGCTCGGCGGCGGCCGTCTCACGACCCCGCCCGGCACCGAGCAGGTGAGCCGGCTGGTCTCTTCATCGCTCAGCAAGGCCGAGTTCGTCAAGCAGCTCGACGACAACGCCGAAAAGCGCACGGCCGCTGACTGGATCCCCTCCACCGGGCTCGGCCGCTTCGATGCCGAGTACCTGCCGACGGCGGGTGAGCTGCGGATCCACATGCGCGTGCTCTTCGAGTTCGGCCAGAAGCTCGAGGGCATGGACTCGGGCAAGCTCACCCCCGGGGGCTGGTCCGAAAAGGAAGAGAAGGACTTCGTCGACGCCTTCAAGACCCAAGCCGAGACGGCCTGGTCGAACAAGTTCACCTTCCAGTGCACGAAGGACGGCTGGGAGGACTTGATGGCCCGCGTCGTCATCGACGTCACGCGGACCGACAAACCCGAGGAAGCGCACTTCCACCACAAGATCGGAAAGACGCGCGTCATCGGCACCGGCATCGGGCGCGAGCAGAACCAGCAGACCAAGACCGACCGCCGCATCAACGTGGGGAACTTCGTCCAGGGAGACGCCGACGTCAAGCCGCAGGGTGCCTCGATCCGCTCCTGCATCGCAGCCCATGACACTCTGCGGCTGAACAACCTCCTCGAGTCCTACATCGGCGGGCCGATCCGTTTCGAGGGTGGATCGCGCAACAAGATCAGCTCGGCGTCGCTGCAGAAGCTGAACGCCTTCGCGAAACGCGCCAAGGAGACGGAGCGGCCCGGGACGGTGCCCGTGCCCCTCCTCGTCCACGGGAAGGAGAACTGGCGCGAGCGCGGCAAGACCTCCACCCACGCGCGCGACCGCGCGGACGCAGTGGTCAATCACCTGAATTCGAAGAACCTAAAGAGCCCGGCTCAGCGCGGGAAGGACTTCACGGTGATGATCGGCGAGCAGAAGACCCTCTATGAGGGCAAGAAGAACGCAATGGTCCGAGCCGAGGAGAAGACCAAGTACGAGCAGATGGCGGCGCAGCAGAGCCACCGCGAAGCGCTGATCGCCGTCGATCCCACGTTTGCCCAGAACTTCACGGGCGACCCGTACTCGGTACTCGCCCACGAGTTCGGCCACATGCTCGGCAACCCCGACGAGTACTTCGACTACGGCAGCGAAAAGGTGCGCGACGCCAAGGTCAAGCAGCTCATCGACAGCGGGAAGCCGGAGGACGCCATGCGCGCGCTGCAGATCAAGAAGGCTCGTCCCTCTGGAACCGCCTCCCACACCGAGGTCCAGGAG
>JAJZIE010000255.1 GCA_021810725.1 Bacillota bacterium
ACTGAGGTAGAGGTCGTTGGCACCTGCGGGCTCGACGCCGACCACCCTGACGCCCGGCAGGATCGCCTTCAAGGCGCTGGCGCTGCCGCTCAGAAGTCCGCCGCCGCCGACCGGCACGAGCACCTGGCGCACGTCGGGGAACGCCCGGGCGATCTCGAGTCCGACGCTGGCCTGTCCCTGGACGATGTCGATGTCGTCGTAGGGCGGGACCAGCACGAGACCGTCGCTCGCGGCCAGTTCCTCGGCGATGCGCCGCCGCTCGTCGGAACCTCCCTGGCAGAGCACGACGTTGCCGCCGTAGGATTCGACGCCGCGGCGCTTCTCGACGACGCCACCCTCGGGCATCACGATCGTGGCCCGGCAGCCGAGCATGGCGGCGGCGCAAGCCACGGCCTGGCCGTGGTTGCCGGACGAGTAGGCGACGACGCCACGCGCCTTCGCGTCTTCGAGGGAGCGCGTCAGCTTGTGGTAGGCGCCGCGGATCTTGAAGGAGCCGGTGCGCTGCAGGTTCTCCGGCTTGAGGCGGAGGCCCTCGAGGCCGTCGGCGCGGGCGGGGAGAAGCGGTGTCGGCAGCAGGACGGGGGCGATCAGCCGAGCGGCTTCCTCGATGCTCGACAGCGATGGTACGGGAGCGTTGGTCATGGCCGGGCGCGCCGGATTGGCGCGCCACCTCCCTTCGGGGTGTTCCTGCAACACTTCTCGCGGGGGTCGCCGCATCCTGCCGGAGGCGACGCAGGATGCGTGGACAGTTGGTGGAAGAATGCTAGCAAGAGATGGAGGAGGCTTGACATGGCGACAGTCGAGGTCAGGAAGCGAAACGAGATGGATCCCGCCCTGCAGTGGAACCTGCAGGACCTCTACCCGAGCTACGAGGCCTGGCAGGCCGCACTCGGAGAGGTCTCGGAACTCTGCGGCGGGTTTGAAGCGTTCCGGGGCACGCTCGGCGAGAGCGGCGGGCGGGTGCTCGCAGCGCTGCGGGCGGAGGACGAGATCGGGCGGCGCCTTGAGCGCATCTGGGCGTACGGCATGTTCCACCACGACCAGGACACGCAGGATCCGAAGGGCACCGAGATGGTGGCGAAGGCCCAGGCCCTCGCGGCGCAGGCCGGCGAGGCGACGGCCTTCCTGGTGCCGGAGCTTGTCGCGCTGCCCGACGGGCGGCTCGACGCGATGCGGCGCGAGACGCCGGAACTGAAGGAATACGCCCACACCCTGAAGGAGATCGAGCGACAGCGCCGGCATGTCCTGGCACCAGGTGAGGAGGCCCTCCTCGCCGCGTTCTCGCCGGTTCTCGGCAACGCCGACACGATCGCGGGACAGCTGGCGAACGCCGACATGCGGTTCAAGGACGCGGAGACGAGCCAGGGGGAGCCGATGCCGCTCAGCCACGGCCGCTACGGCCAGTACATGGAATCGCGGGATCGGCGGCTGCGTCAGACGGCCTACCTCAACATGCACAAGGCCTACGAAGAGCACCGCCACACCTTCGCGGCGACCTTGGACCAGCAGGTGCGCACCGCCGTGACGGCCGCGCGCGTACGACACTACCCTTCGGCGCTGGAGGCCGCCCTCGACGGGCGCAACCTGCCGCGTGAACTGTACTTCCGCCTGATCGACGCCGTGCACGCGGCGCTTCCCTCCCTGCACCGCTATGTGGCCTGGCGCGGCGGGAAGCTGGGTGTCGACCGGATGCACTTCTACGACCTCTACCCGCCGGTGCTCGACCTTCCGGAGAAGCACTACAGCTGGCAGGAGGCGCAGGCGCTGGCAAGGACGGGCCTCGGCCCGCTCGGCGACCACTACCTCGAGGGACTCTCGCATATCCTGCACGACCGTTTCGTCGACGTGTACGAGAACCAGGGCAAGCGGTCCGGCGCGTACTCGATGGACGTCTACGATGTGCACCCGTACATCCTGATGAGTTTCACCGGCACGCGCGACAGCGTCTTCACCCTCGTGCACGAGGCCGGGCACTCGATGCACTCCATCCTCTCGCGCGAGAGCCAGACGTTCCGCAACGCCCAGTACCCGATCTTCCTCGCGGAGATCGCGTCCACGACCAACGAGCACCTGCTGCTGCAGCACCTTCTGCGTACCACGAGCGACCAGCTCGAGCAGACCGATCTCAGGGACGACCTCGCGCAGAAGTTCCTCGGAACCGTCTTCCGCCAGACCCTCTTCGCCGAGTTCGAACTCAAGGCGCACGAGCGGGTGGAGGCGGGCGGCGCCCTGACGGCGGAATTCCTGCAGGAGACCTACGGCGACCTCCTGAGGCTCTACTATGGACCGGACCTCGAGGTCGACGAGGCGGGGACGTTCGAGTGGGCGCGGATCCCCCATTTCTACATGGGCTACTACGTCTTCCAGTACGCCACGGGCTTCATCGCGGCGGCCGCGCTCTCGCAGGCTGTGCTGCGTGACGGAGCCGAGGCGGCCGAGCGCTACCTCCGGTTCCTCGGCTTCGGCGGCAGCGACGATCCCTTGCCGATTCTCGAGCGCGCCGGCGTCGACCTGATGGAGGAGTCCACACTGGGGCATGGTCTCGCCAGCTTCCAGGCGGTGGTCGACGATCTCGCCGGGCGGAACTAGCGACCGTGGCGCGGCCGGGCGTCCCATCCGACGTTCTCGGTCCGTGGCGGCGGGAGATCGTCCACACGCCGCGCGGACGGTTTGAGATCTTCCGGCGGGGCAGCGGACAACCGCTCGCGGTGACGCATCTCTACTCGGCCTACAACGCGACGGGCGACCGCTTTGCGGCCGCCTTCGCCGCTTGGCGCGAGGTCTTCCTCGTGAACCTGCGCGGCGCGGGCGCTTCGGACTGGTCCGGGGATCCCGAGGAGCTCGGCATGACCGCGGCGGTGGCGGATCTCGAGGCCATCCGGTCGGAGCTGGGCTTGGCCGGATGGGATTTCGCCGGCCACTCGACGGGCGGCATGCTGGGCCTGCAATACGCTGTACAGGCGCAGGCCGGGCTCAGGCGCCTCGTCGTGGTGGGCGCGGCGGCGTCGCGCGCGTACAATCGAGGCCCCGACTGCATCTATCATCCCGCGCACCCGCGCTTTCAGGAGATGCAGGACCTGATCGAACGGCTGAAGGCGCCGGACCTCCTGGACGAAGAGCGGGCGCGCCTCACGGCCAGGCGCACGGCGCTTTCGCTCCACCATCCCGAGCGCTACGGCGAGTACTTCGGCGGGGACGTCGCGAAGACGATGGCCGTCCCCAGGCTCGACCACTTCTCGCGGATCGACTACCCCGTGTTCGACCTGCGCGCGAGTCTGCGGCTGATCCGCATCCCGACACTGGTGGCGGTCGGGCGCCATGACGTCCAGTGTCCCGCCTGGTGCTCCGAGGAGATCCACCGGCTCGTGCCGGGATCCCGTCTCGCCGTCTTCGAGGAGAGCAATCACTACCCACACCTGGAGGAGCCGGCGGCGTTCCGGGCGGCAATCGGGGAATTTCTCCGCTGAAGCGTCTTCCGCGTGACCCGGGGCCGCGCATTGCGTACGCTTGTGGCAAGTCGGTCTCGCGCTCGCGTGAGAGGTGGTGCGTGCCACGTACTGCTACGGGCTGACGGTGCTGGGCTCTTGCGTGCCCTGGCCGCCCGCGTACGTCATCTGGGGCATGATGGCGGCGGACGTCGCGCTGACGTGGCTCGGGTGGAGTCCAAGGCGTTGGTACGCGCTTATCCTCGGTCTCGTGCTCAGCGCCTATCTGACGGTTGCCGGCCTCTTTTCGGTCGGGGTGCTGTTCCTCG
>JAJZIE010000256.1 GCA_021810725.1 Bacillota bacterium
GTCGGCCGGGTCGGTCGGGTCGATCGTCCCGACCTGCACGTCGATGACCAGCAAGGCCTGTGGCTTGTCCGACAAGGCTGCTCCCCCCCTCGCTGAATCCGATCAAGTGTTCGTCCGAATGACGCGGCGATCCTTCCCGGCAGCCCCTCTGGTGCCCCGGAACCGTTCAGGACGGGGGTAGGTCGCCGGTCTGCCGTTCGACACCCGCCCGAGGTTCCAGTACGCTGTTGCCGTGATGAGGCAAGCCACTTCGCCGGGTGGCGGGACGCGATCCCTGCGCCCGTTCTATTTCGGGATCGTCTTTTTCTACAGCGCGTACGTCCTGCTGCTGCAGGGTGTGCGCTGGGGCCTCGCCGGGGCAGCCGGATCTTCCTTCCTGCTCGCCGCCACCGTGGCCCTGCCCGTGCTGCCGCAGGTCCTGGCGGGCCTCTTGCGCCTCGAGTCTATCGGGGGGCGTCGCCCGCTCCATGCGACGGTGCTCATCGCCGCCGGCGCGCTCGGCGCCCTTGCGCTCGTCTCGTTCGCCGCGGGGGGACCCGTCCTGGCCGGCCTCCTGTTGGCCGCGACGCTGGTGGGCGGCTGGGCGGACGCTCTCGCGGTGCCGCAAAGCCAGGCTTCCCTGATGCAGGCCCTGCCTACCGCCGCCCGCGTGCGTGGCTCGCGCAACTTCGAACTGGCGTCGAGACTGCCATCCGTCCTCGCGCCGATCGCCGGCGGCGCCCTGATCTACGCGCTTGGGCTGCCCTGGACGCTCGCGGCGGCCGCGGGGCTCGTGGCCCTCGGCGGAGTCTTCTTCCGCGGCCGGGACACCCTGCGCAAGGATGAGGCGGCAGGCCGGAAGACCCTTACGCTCGGCCGCAGCATCGCGCTCATCCGCCACGATCGCTGGCTCCTCACGGCGCTCCTGGTGCGGGGCCTCAGCAACCTCGCGTGGCCGGCCTACACGATCGCGCTACCGCTCCTAGTCCTGCACCGGTTGCACGGCGGCGCGGCGGCCTATGGCGGACTTCTCGGCCTCTACGGCGTCTCGGTGATGGTCGCCGCCGCCCTCTCCGGCGGTCTCAGGCGGGAGTGGCTGCGGCAGGTCTACTTCCTATCCTGGGTCGTGACAGGCCTCGGCTTTGGCATTCTGGCCGTCGCGCCCTCGCTCCCGCTCGCGGGACTGGGTGCGGTGGTGGCGGGGGCCAGTTCTCCGTACGTGCACATGGCGCTCGACACGCATATCGGCACCGAGATCCCCCCCGAGGACCAGGCGTCGCTCTTCGCGTTCCAGCGCCTCGTGATCTCGGCGATGAGCATCATCGGCTCGAGTCTCGTCGGCTTGGCGCTGCTGCGGGCGACGCCGGGCGAGGTTCTGTTCGGGGCGGGCGCCATCCTGGCCGCGGCCGGCATCGCGGGAGCGGTGTCGGGCAGGCTGGGCCTGAGGCGCCAGCTTGCCCCGCCCGCGTGATGGCGAACGCCTGAGTGCCTTTGGCTTCGGATTCTGTCTGCCGTGGCGGGCGCGAGGCCGGTGCTGTCCCATGACCTGGACTCCCTGGCCCGGCTGGCCCGGTTCGGCCGGCTTCCCGGCATAGGCCTCCCGATGCGAGGAAAGGCTCACCTTCGAAGAGCAGCGCAGGGGGGCCCGGGCTTGCCACGCAGCCGCGCAGCGAACGTGCCATCGGCGGCGAATTCGCGCACAACTCATCCTTCGCCGCGAGATGTCGAGGGCAACGCCTCGCGTCTCGACGAGCGGCTGAACGCGTACCTCGCCGATCTGGCGGCGCAGGGAGATCTCGGGCGCGTGAGCGGCAGCGTCGAAACCGCGGAAGTGCGCATCCGCAGTCTTCTCGGCAGCGCGCCGGACCTCGTCTTGCGCCGTATTCGGCTCGGGTTCGCTCCTGGCCGGCCCACCCTGCTCGTCTACATCGACGGCATGACCGACCCGGACATGCTGGGCGCCACCATCGCCCGCCTCCTCGACGGAGGTCAGGAGTCCTCCCTGCCCGGCGACTTCGCGTCTGCCCTGCAGGCGCAACTGCCCCTCGGCGAAGTGGAACGGGAAGATCGCTGGCGACAGCTCTTCACACAGCTTCTGTCGGGCACGACCCTGCTCTTCGTCGAAGGTGTCCCGGCCGCCTGGATGCTCGACATCTCGAAGCTGCCGGCCCGGGGCGTCGGGAGGCCTCTGTCGGAGCCGAGCATCAAGGGTCCGCAGGAAGCCTTCAACGAGGTGCTCGTCACAAACCTGGCCCAGATCCGCCACCGCATCCACGATCCGAGGCTCGAGTTCGAAACGTTCCGTATAGGCTCCTATACCCGGACCACGGTCGCCCTGGCCCACGTGCAGGGACTCACGAATCCGGACCTGGTCCTGGCGGTCCAGCACCGCCTCGAAGCGATCGACCGCGACTACGTGCAGTACGCGAGTGAGATCTCACCTTACCTGCACCAGCACCCGCGCACCATGTTCCCGCTCATCCGCAGCACGGAGCGCGTCGACTGGATCGTGCGCGACCTGATGAACGGCAAGGTGGCGGTGCTGGTGGACGGCGACCCCTTCGCCTTCACGCTGCCCGTCGGCATGCTGGACTTTTTCCAGACGACGCAGGACTACATCTTCTCCGCGTGGGAGGCCTCGCTTGTACGGCTGGTGCGCCTCATAGGCGTCTTCGTCGGCCTCTACCTGATGCCGCTCTACATCGCGCTCTTCTCCGTGAATCCCGACCTCGTACCGACGAAGTTCGTGCTGACGGTGGCGGGGGCGCGCCAGCACATCCCGTTCCCGCCCGTGATGGAAGTGGCCGTCATGTGGATCATCATCGAGCTGCTGCGCGAGGCGGCGAACCGCCTGCCGCAGCCGCTCGCGACGACGCTCGGCACGGTGGGCGCGGTCGTGGTGGGCACGGCCATCGTCAAGGCGGGCATCGTCGACCCGATCATGATCGTGCTCGTGACCCTGAGCGCGATCGGCCTGTACACGATTCCCGCCTACGAGATGGGTGCCGCCTTCCGTTGGATGTTCTGGATCATGGTCATCGGCGCGTCGGTCGTCGGGGTTTACGGCATCATCCTCGTCTCGGTGGGCCTCATCGGCTACATGTCGGCGCTCGAGACGTTCGGCGTACCCTACCTGGCACCGTTCGCGCCGCTCCTGCCGCAAGAGCTCGGCGACTCCGTGCTCCGCATGCCGCTGCCCTGGCTGCGGCGCCGCCCGGTGACGAACCATCCCCTCGACCGCCAGAAGTCCAGGCCGCCCGAGACACCGGACCCGGTCAACCTGCGCGATCTCCAGGGCCAGGGCCCCTCGTGAGGCGCAGGGCCTTGGCCGTCGTCCTGCTCGGCGTTTTCCTTCTGCTTGGCGGCTGCTGGGACAACCGCTCGATCGAACACCGCGCGATCGTCCTGATGATCGGAATCGAACCGGCGCAGGACGGCCTCATCTCGGTCTACTTCCAGGTGCCGACCTCGCAGGCGCTCTCGTCGCTCTCGGTGAGTTCCTCGCCCTCGAGCGCCAGCCCCGCCACCTATGTCGTCGGCGGAGTCGGCAAAACGGTGGCGCAGGCCATGACCCAGGCGCAGGCCAAGTCGAGTGGGGACCTCTATCTCGGCCAAGTCCAGGAGATCGTCCTGTCGAGTCAGCTGCCCGCCGCCCAGTTCGAGGATGTCCTGAACTTTCTCGCCCGCATCGGCCCCATGGACAAGACCTCCTACGTCGCCGTCTCGCCCGATCCGATCCAGCACATCACGCAACACCAGCCGC
>JAJZIE010000257.1 GCA_021810725.1 Bacillota bacterium
TGCTCGCCGAAACGAGGGCGCTCCGCCAGGCGATCGTGCAGCACAAATCGGAGGTGCTGGTGCCATGAGAAACCTCGATCCCTTGCGCGTCCACGAGGACTCCGTGCTGGACCTCCAGGGTGTGGCTGTACATCTCGGCGGGCGGGCGGTGCTGCAAGGCATCGACCTCAGCCTGAGGCCGGGCGAGTTCGTAGGCGTGATCGGCCCGAATGGGGCCGGCAAGACGACGCTCCTCAAGATCATCCTCGGGCTGCTGCGCCCGGACGAGGGCACGGTGCTCGTCGCGGGGCGCGACGTGCGCGCCGCGCGCAGCCTGGTCGGCTACGTGCCACAGAGCTTCGCGCCCGACCCGGACCTGCCGCTTCGCGCCCGCGACCTCGTCGCGCTCGGCCTCGACGGCGCCCGCTGGGGCTTCTCCCTGGGCGGCCAGAGGCGGCGCGCCAAAGTGGAGGAGGCGCTCGGCTGGGTCGACGCCCTGCGCTACGCCGACCAGCCGGTGGGGCGCCTCTCGGGCGGCGAGCTGCAGCGTCTGCTGGTCGCCCAGGCCCTCATCTCGGATCCGCGCATCGTGCTGCTTGACGAGCCGCTCGCGAACCTGGACCTCAGGAGCCAGGGCGATGTCGTGGCGCTGGTCGGCCGCGTCGCGCACGAGCGCGGCGTCACGGTCGTGCTCGTGACGCACGACATGAACCCGCTCCTCTCGGTGATGGACCGCATCCTTTACCTCGCCCGTGGCCAGGCCGCCCTCGGCACGGTGGACGAGGTGGTGCGCGGCGACGTCCTGACGCAGCTCTACGGCCACCACGTCGACGTCGTGCGGGTGCACGGCCGCATCCTCGTCGTCGGCGGCGCGGATGCGGAGTCCCTTACCTGCAACACCTGCGACAGCTAGGAGGCGGGCCATGCCCGGTTTCATCGAGAGCCTCCTCGCGGCGCCGGCCGTGGCGCCGGCGCTCCTGATCGGCAGCCTCGTCGCCGTCACCTCCGGTGTCGTCGGCGTTTTCGTCGTGCTGCGCGGACAGAGCTTCGCCGGGCACGCGCTCGGCGACATCGGCACGACCGGCGCGGCCGCCGCCTACCTGGGCGGCCTGCCGGCACTTTACGGCTTCGTCGGCGTCGGCGTCCTCGGCGGTCTCGCCATCGAGGGTCTCGGCGAGCGGGCGCGCGAGCGCGACGTCGCCACAGGCATCGTGCTTTCGCTGATGCTCGGAGTCGGTGCCCTGCTGCTCTACTTCATGACCCAGCGCACGGACGCGACCGGTGGTCCGGTGGCGATCCTGTTCGGCTCGATCTTCACCGTCGACCCCTCGATCGCGCTGCCCGTCGCCCTCTTCTCGCTGCTCGCCCTGCTGCTGCTGGGGTTCCTCTACCGCCCGCTCGTCTTCGCCTCCGTGAACCCGCAGGCGGCCCAGGCGAAGGGCGTGCCGCTGCAAGGCGTCGGCCTTCTCTTCATGCTGGCGCTCGCGATCGCCGTCGAGGAATCCGCCCTGGTCGCCGGCGCCCTGCTGAGCACGGCGCTCCTGATCGGCCCCGCGGCCGCGGCCGTGCGCTGGACGCGGCAGATCGGAGCCGCCGCGGCCCTTTCGGCCCTGCTTGGGCTGCTGGCGGTCTCTGTCGGCATCGCCCTTGCCTACCAGAGCTACTTCTGGCCGCCTGGCCACCGCGGCTGGCCCGTGAGCTTCTTCATCGTGCTGCTGGTGCTGACGGAATATCTCCTCGCCCGGCTGCTTCCGGCAAGAGCGGCGCGGCGACCTCTCCCGCGGCGCAAGGAGGCGGCGTGATGGGCCTCTGGCAGGCGCTCTTCCCCGCGGGGCTGTTCACGGCGTCCTTCATGCAGAACGCCTGGCTGGCCGGCACGGCGGTAGCGGTGCTCTCTTCCCTCGTCGGCTTCTTCGTCGTGCTGCGCGGCGCGACGTTCGCTGCGCACGCCGTGCCGCGCGCAAGCTTCGCGGGAGCGGCCGGAGCCGTGCTGGCTGGTGGCGATACGGTGCTCGGGCTCGCGATCTTCTCGGCCCTCAGCGCCCTCGGCATGGCGTCGCTGGGCTCGCGCCGCGATCAAGGCCAGACGACGGCCCTGGTGCTGATGGCGGCGCTCGGTCTCGGCTCGCTCTTCCTGACCCTCGGCGGCGCCTACGCGCCAGAGGTGTACGCGCTGCTCTTCGGCCAGATCGTCGGCATCGGGCGAGCGGACGTCTTCGCGATCCTCGGCCTGCTGCTGCTGGCGCTCATCGCGACCGCCCTCCTCTACCGCCCGCTGCTCTGGAGCTCGGTCGCGCCCGACGTCGCCGAAGCCAAAGGCGTGCCGCGCCGGCGCATGGAGATCCTCTTCCTGCTGCTCGTGGCCCTGGCGGCCACCGCGGCCGTCCCGATCGTCGGGGCGCTTCTCTCCTTCAGCCTGATGGTGGGTCCCGCGGCGGCCGCCGCCTACTTCGGCAGAAGCCCGGGGCAGGCGCTCGCGGTGGCGGTGCTGATCGGCATCCTCAGCATCTGGTTCTCGCTCGTCTTCGCCTACGACACGGGTCTGCCCGTCGGCTTCTTCGTCGCCGCGGTGACGGCCGTGTTCTACGGCCTCGGCCGCCTCTGGGCCTACCTCTGGAAGATCGAGCGCGGCGGCGGACAGGTACCCGCCTGAGACCCCTCATGAGGCGCTCGAATAGAATGTCCATAGCGGCAGCCGTGCGGAGGTTGAGAGATGCGTCGCGTCATGCTGGTCGCCCTGGCGTCCGCCGTCCTCCTGCTCGCGGGCTGCGGCGGTACCACGAGCCCCCAGGCGGCCCTGACCGAGCGATTCCATCCGATCTCCGAGCTCTACCCGTTCCACGTCAACCTGTCGCGCCAGAGCAGGCTCTACTTCCTCGTCCCGAAGGCCTTGGACGGTTCGTCGCAGGCCTTGTCGCCGATCGCCGCCGTGCTCTACCGGTACAAGGGCAACTGGTCGGTCTGGACCTATGGCAGCATCGCGCAGGCCACCGGCGGGACGGAGTGCGACGACGCCTTGGGGGCGAGCGTGCCTCTCATCGTGTCGCCCCAAGACGTGGCGCCGCCGAAGCCGCCAAAGCCCGGTCTCGAGCAGGTGTCGAGCCCGAAGCATCTCGTCATGGTGGGACTCCTGCCGCCGAACCAGCAGCCGGTGGGGAGCCTCGTGCTGTCGTTCGGGGGACGAAACTACCCGGCCACGCTGCTGGAGGACGGCTACTGGTACGTCAAGGTGCGCAACACGGGCGGTCTTGTCCGCGTGAGCCTCAAGGACGATGAGGGCCGGATGATCTGCAGTTCGGGCAACTGATCGCCTAATGGTGGCGCGCAGCAACTTGGGCGGGCCCGGCTTCCACCGGGTCCGCCCTCAGCCTGGATGGATCCTAGCGCGCCACTTCCCGGCCCACCGTGTCGCCGGGGCGCAGGACGCGCAGTTCGGGCTTCGCCTTGCGCTCGGACCGTGACCACTGGAAGAACGCGACGAGGAACGCGATGATGTACGCCGTGTGCATCAGGGTGAACATCACCGCGGCGCCCAGCTGCTGGTCCGCGAGCTGCGACAGGCCGAAGAGGCGCGGCGTGTGGTCGTAGTAGGGGTAGATCGGCTGCGTCTGCAGCATGACCATCGCCAAGGGCGCGATCATCGGCAGCGTGTCCAGGAAGATGTAGAGACAGCGCATCAGGGGCTTCAGGCGAGGGATCCGCTCGGTCGGGCTCCAGACGGGCCACCACATCGCGATCGCCGACACGAGGA
>JAJZIE010000258.1 GCA_021810725.1 Bacillota bacterium
GTTTGCTCCGCGCTGCAGCCTCAACCGATCACCGTGTAAACTTCCCGCTCGCGCCGCTCGAGCAGCGGCAGCACCCGACCCTCGATCACCGACTTGAAGTGCTCGGTCTCGCGGTGCGCCTCGAGCGCCCGCTCGTCGAGATACTGCTCGTAGAGCAGGATGCGCCTGGGCTCCGCGGCGTCCTGATGCACGACGTACTGGCTGCAGCCGGGCTCCGCCCGCGCGAACGGGGCGAAGTCCCGCAGCTGCCTCGCCACTTCGTCCGCCATGCCTTCCCGGACCAGGTACCTCGCCACGAGTGCGACCATCGTCCCGGCCTCCTCCAAATCCGTGTCCTTGAGAAGAGATATGGCGCGATGGCCCCGGCTCCTGCAATCCGGATCGTCTCATGGGCCTTTGGACGACCCCTGGCGGCATATACCTCTCTCGGCGCGCAGGGTCTATGCATGGATCCTGGCCGACAACCTGGAGGTGGGTTCATGCCGTACAGTGCCGAGATCAGCCGGGCGAACCCGTCCTGCTTCCTGTTCCTGATCGACCAGTCCGGATCGATGGCGGACCCATGGGGCGGAGCGCAGGGCGGCGCGCACGAGAGCAAGGCCCAGGAAGTGGCGACGATCGTCAACAATCTCCTGCGCAACATCGTGCTGAAGTGCTCCAAGGACGAAGGCGTGCGCAACTATTTCGACGTTGGCGTCCTCGGCTACTGCGATCAGGTAGGGCCGGCGTTCGGCGGGCCGCTCACGGGCCGCCAGCTCGTCGCCGTAGCCGACCTCGCGGACGCGCCCCTGCGCATCGAGACCAGGCGGCGCAAGATCGCGGACGGCGCCGGCGGCGTGCTGGAGCAGGACGTCAAGTTTCCCGTCTGGTTCGATCCCGTCGCCCACGGCGGCACGCCGATGTGCCAGGCATTCGCGGAGGCCCGCCGCGTCCTGGACCACTGGGTGCAGACCCACCCCTTCAGCCATCCGCCGATCGTCTTCCACATCACCGACGGCGAGTCGACGGATGGCGATCCCTCCCTCGCGGCCGAGAGCCTGCGGGGCCTTGCCACCACCGACGGCAACCTCATGCTCTTCAACGTGCACATCTCGTCCCACGCCGGACGGGAGATCAGTTTCCCCGCCGCGGATCCCGGGGTCGAGGACCCCTACGCCCACATGCTCTACGAAATCTCGAGCGACCTCCCCGACGCGATGCGCTCGCACCTCCAGCTCGAAGGCTACCCGGCCGCGCCCGGCGCCCGCGGATTCATCTTCAACGCGGAGCCGGCGGCGCTCGTGAGCTTCCTCGACATCGGCACGCGCCCCGCCAACCTCCGCTGACCGTCCATGCCGACCTGCCGCGCGCACGCCCTGCCCAAGGCGGGCTCATCCATCCGCGAGTACGAGGACGCCTGGGCCTGCCGGGAGGACCCCGAGAGTGGAACCTGGCGGCTCGCGGTCGCGGACGGCGCGACCGAGTCGTCCTTCGCCGGCCTTTGGGCGACCATGCTGGTGACAGCCTATGCCCAGGGGCAGTGGCAACCAGGCACCGGCAGCCTCGCGGATCTCGAGGACCTGCGGCGCCGCTGGCAGGGCGCTCTCAGCGGCCGCCCCCTGCCCTGGTACGCCGAGGAGAAGCTCCGGGCGGGAGCCTACGCCACGTTCGTCGGCCTCGAAGTGGGGGGCGGGGCGGGCGAGGGACGCTGGCACGCCGTCGCGATCGGTGACAGCTGCCTCTTCCAGCTGCGCGGCGGGAGACGCATCAGGTCCTTCCCGTTCGCTGCGGAGGGGGACCTGCCGCCGCGGCCCGAGGCGATCTCCTCCGGCCTGGGCGCCGACACCCTTTTGGCCGAAGCGGAAGGCGCCTGGCGCCCGGGTGACAGCTTCCTGCTGATGAGCGACGCCCTCGCCCACTGGTGCCTTGGCAGGGCCGAACGGCGCGGGCGACCCTTCCCCACCCTGCTCCGCCTCGCGGACGCCGGGCCCCGGGAGTTCGCCCGCTGGGTAGCCGTTCGGCGCCGCAGCGGCCAGTTGCGCAACGACGACGTGACGCTTTTGGTCCTCAGGTTCCGGGAGGCGGCGCCATGGCGGCGCAGCTGAGCGCCTACCAGGAGGCGGTCGAGCACCCGGATCTCGCCTTCTCGGATCAGGCTCTCCGGCTCTGCGCTCCGGAGTGCGACGCCATGGGCCTGCCCAAGGCGCGAAGCGGCAACATGGCGGTCGTCTTCCGCCTGCGGGGCCAGGGCGACGACTGGGCGGTGCGCTGCTTCCAGCATCTGCAGAGCGAGCAGGGCGAGCGCTACGCCGAGATCTCCCGGCGCCTGCGCGGCGGTCACCTGCCGTACTTCGTCCCCTTCGCCTTCCAGGAGCGTGGCGTGCTCGTCGCCGGCGGCTGGCAGCCGATCGTCAAGATGGCCTGGGCCACGGGCGAGCGCCTCGACGAGTACCTGCGCTCCCACCTTGGCGACCGGTCGGCTCTCGAGGATCTTGCTGCCTCCTGGCTCCGCCTGCTGCACGACCTCGAGCAGGGCGGCATCGCGCACGGCGACCTCCAGCACGGCAACGTCCTCGTCGACTCCGGCCGCCTCGTCCTCCTCGACTACGACGGGATGTACGTGCCGTCGCTCGCCGCGCGGCCGGCGCTTGAACTCGGACACCCGAACTATCAGCATCCGGGACGCTCGTACCAGGACTTCGGACCCTGGCTCGACCGCTTCTCGGGCTGGGTCGTCCTCCTCTCGATCGCTGCGCTCGCCTGTCGTCCCGAACTCTGGCAGGAGCAGGGCGCGGGCGACGAATGTCTGCTCTTGCGCCGCGAGGATTTTCTCGATCCGCGCGCGCCCGTGTGGCAGCGGCTGAGGGCTCTTGGCCGCCCAGGGCTGACGGAGCTCGCGGAACGGCTGCTACAGGCGGTGTCGCGACCGCCGCGCGAGGTTCCGGCGCTGCCCCGCACCCTGCCGCTGCGCGACATCCTGGACGAGGTTGCGAAACCCGCCCCTGGACGGGTCAGACCCGCGGCCATCTCCGCCCCGCGGGTGTCCCCGGCGCCGCTCCCGCCCCAGGCCCCTCTCGTGGACCTGGCGCCAGACGAGTGGCTGGATGCCACGCAGTGGGTGGGGAGCGCCGCCGGCTGGCTCATGCCGCAGCCCGCTCCCCTGCCGGAGGAGCGTTCGCGTCCTGCCCCGCTCGACCGCTGGATCGCCGCCGCGTGGCTCGCCGGCGCCTGGCTGCTGCTCGCGCTGGGTCCCGCCGTGCGCCCGGGACTCGCGCTTGGCGTCCTGCCCTGGGCCGCCATGGGCGCCCTCGTCCTCTACCTCCGCTACCGGCTGGGCGACGATGCGCAAAAGGCCCACGCCCTGCGCCGGCAGGTCTCCCGGCTGCGCAGGGACGAGAGGAGGACCTTGGCCCGCCTGCAGGCGACCGCGTCGCGCTACACCGCGGGTCAGGCGACCGCGCAGCGGCACGAGGATCGGCTGCGGGCGCGGGCGCAGGCAGTCCAGGGCGACCTGCGCCGGCAGGAGCGGGCTCTGCGCCGGCACCTCGGCCTGCAAGGCTACCACCGGCGGGTCACGGATCTGCGGGACCTCGCGCAGCGGCGCCGCGAAGAGCGTCTGCGGGCCTTGCAGGCCAGCGAGGAGCGGCGCGTTCTCGAAAGCCACCGCGTGATGGACGACCCGCTCCTCGACGTGCGGCGCGTCGCGAGGCTGCAGCTGGTCGCGGCGGGCATCCTG
>JAJZIE010000259.1 GCA_021810725.1 Bacillota bacterium
CGGTCAGGTAACGCTGCGGGTCGACGCCGTTCAGCTTGCAGGTCTCGATCAGCGAGGCGACAGCGGCCCAGTTCTCTCCCCCCTCATCGCTGCCGGCGAACAACGCGTTCTTCCGTTTATGCCTAGATTCACATAACCGGAATTATGCGCAGCCGTCGATTATGTGCAGTCTGATGCCGGCGCGAGCAGCGAGGCGGCGGTTTCCCGTGCCTCGCCCGCTTTTGGGACTGCGCATAACTCAGAGGGTCTGAAGGAACCGCATCAGCTTGTCCGGGGGGCGATAGCGCGGGATCGTGGTGCCCGGCGGCTGAAGGCGACTGAGCGCGCGCTCTTTCATGGCAAGGTCGGCCTCGACGTATGTGTGCGTCGTTGTTGGGCTTTCGTGGCCCAGCCACAGGGCGATCACGGTGATGTCGACGCCCGATTGCAGCAGATGCATGGCGGTGGTGTGCCGGATCGTGTGCGGCGACACTGGGCGGCCGATCAGTTGCGGGAGCCCGGCAGCAGCGGCCTGAAGGCAGAGCGCCAGGCGCTGGGTCACGTTCGAGCGGTTCATCGCCGCCCCTGCGCGGTTCGGGAACAGCGGGCCGGTCTCTGTTCGATCGTCGAGCTGGCGTGTCCATGCCCGGAGCAGCGCGGCCGTGGGGCGCCACAAGGGAACGGTGCGCTGCTTGCGCCCCTTGCCGCGGAGGTGGACGCAGGGGGCGCCGTCAAGGACGACGTCCCCAACGCGCAGGCCGACCAGCTCGGACACGCGCGCCCCTGTGTTGTAGAGTGTGGTCAGCAACGCCCTGTCCCGCTGGCCGACCCAGCTCCGCGTGTCGGGCGCGTCGAGGACGGCCTGCATCTCCTCGCGCGAGAGGAACCCGAGCGTGGGCCGGTCGAAGCGCTTCACGGGAACGGCCAGGGTCCGCTCGATGACCGGCAGGGCGGCGAGATCATGGTGCGCGGCATAGCCGAGGAACGAACGGATCGCCGCGAGGCGTGCGTTGCGGGTCCGCGCGCCGTTGCCGCGGTCGTGCTCGAGGTGGTCCAGGAAGGCCAGCACCAGTGCTGCATCGAGGTCCGCCAGGGCGACGGTGACCGGCGTCTTGCCGATATGCCGCTCCGCGAACAGGAGCAGGAGCCGGAACGTGTCCCGGTAGGCGGCGACGGTGCGCGGGCTGACGGATCGGTGTTGCGTGAGGTGCTCTCCGAAGAAGCGCTGGACCAGCGTCGCGAAGGACGGGATTTGCGCGGGCTCAGCCATGTCCGACCTCCCCCGGGGCCGCCGCGAACATCTCGAAGCGCTGCCCTGCCATGGCCATCAGTTCGGGCACACCAGTGAGATACCAGTAGGTGTCGGAGACCTTGGCGTGGCCGACATAGGTCGAGAGCGCCAGCATGGCGTTGTCGATATCGGTTCCAACCTCGTGCCACAGCATCACTCTGCGGCAGATGAAGGTGTGACGCAGGTCGTGGATCCGCGGCGCCGGGTGGGTGCCGCGGGCGGTCCAGCCCAGTTCGTTCCGTAGGCGTGTGAAGACGTTGTGGACGGTGCGCCCCGCGAGGCCGGTCCCCGATAGTGACACGAACAAGGGGGCTTCCGGCGTCGAGGGGACGTGGCGCTGTCGCGCTACCAGGTAGCGGGTCAATGCCTCGGTGGTCGTCGGGTGCAGAGATACGAGCCGGGACTTGCAGAACTTGGTCTGGCGCACCGTCAGGAGGCCGCCGTCGGTGTCGACGTCGGCGCACCGCAGGTGCAGCGCCTCCGAGAGCCGCAGCCCGGTGGCCGCGACCAGTCCGAAGAAGGTCTCGTAGGTGGCCGGCCGCAGCGTCCCTGCCGGCGGCAGACCGCGTGCCGCCGCCAGCAGCTCGGCGACCTCCGTGCTGGTATAGATGTGCGGCGTAAGCCGGCGACGCTCCCGGCCGAAGACGTCGGCGTCGGGGACCTCCGTGCCGGGCTCGATCCGCGCGCGGTGCTTGGCGAACGGGCGGACGACCGCCAAGCGTCTCGCCCAGGTGATCGGCGTGGCGCGCCTGGCCTCTCCCCGGGCCCACTCCTCGATCAGCCGGGAGGTCAGGGGGCCGCGATGTCCGCTCCGGTCGGCGAACCGGGCGAAGGCCATCAGCTGCGTGCCGGGGATGGTGAGCGCGAAGCCGAGACGCCGGCGCTGGTCCAGGTAATCCTGGACCAGGGACCGCATCGAGGGGGCCGAAGTCATGACACCCTCCCGGGCCAGGGCAGCGCCACCGCGGCCAGTCGTCCGGTATCGACCTTGGCATAGATCGCCGACGTATCGAGGCTGCGGTGCCGGAGGACGTCGGCGATCTCCTTGAGCGGGGCTCCCTGCCGTAAGAGCCGGCTGGCGACGCTGTGGCGGAGGATATGGACGCGCGTGCGGCTCCAGCCGCACCGGCGGTAGGCCTCCCGGACGGCTCTCTGCACGACACCCTTCCCGATCGGCTTGTCGTAAGGGGCAACGTGGCGGACGAACACGGCGCGGTTCGTGGTACGCGGCCTCTCCGTGTGCAGGTAGTCGGCGATTGCGTGCCCCGTCTCGGGCGGCAGAGGGAGTACGTCGGTCCGGCGGGACTTGCCCTGGGTCAGGCGCAGTGTCCCCGTGCCCCAGTCGATGTCCTCCAGGCGCAGGCGGGCCACCTCGCTGGCGCGCAGGCCAAGGTCGGCCAGGCAACGTACCATGGCGTAGGCGCGCCTGGCAGAAGAGAGCGGCCCACCGAAGGAGCCGAGGAGTTGGTCGATCTCCGCCTGCGAGAGCACGTCCGGCAAAGTCGCCAGGCGCCAATGAGCCGCGACGGGGATGCCCTCGGCCAGAGCCCCGATCGGGTCACCCGCAAGCCCGCGGAACCGGAGATAGCAGCGCAACGCACCCGCCATCACGCCAATGGTTCCGGCACTCCGCCGCTCGCCATCCCCCAACACGAAGCGCCCCAGGTTGGCCGCCGTGATGTCCGCAAGGACGATCGGGGCAGCGGGGAAGCGGGCGGTCAGGAACCGGCCTACGATCTGGACACGTTGCCGGCGCGTGGTGGCGGCAAGGCCGCGCACCGTATCCATGTAACGGTCGAACGCGGCCAACTCTGGTCCGATGAAGCCCGCGCCGCCGGGTGACGCTGCGAGCACCCCGGCACTCCTGAGAACCTCATGCAGGTGGGACAGGGCCGCCCTGACCTCGTGCGGCACTCGCCGGACCGGGGGCGGGCAATCGCAATGTGGCAGATGGCAGGCAACGAACTGGCGGCCCGCCACCTCGTCAGCCTTGCCCAGCGCCAACTTCTCGGTCGTGATCCAGTGGGCGAAGTGCGCGACGCAGCACAGATAGATGCGTCTGGTGCTTGCGGCGTAGCGCCCGTCATGCAGACGAGCGCAGTACTGCGCCACATAGGGCCCAAGCACGCTGTCCATCAGCGTGGCGCGGGTCATTGGCGCCATCAGGTTGTTGTCCATATCCATCTCCCGCGAGCGAAAAGCCGCTCGCGGAGACAGTAGGATTATGCACAGCACTCTCACGGATCGTCACGGTCGATGGACAGGCAAAGCCTCCCTCCGCGCTTCTTCGTCAGGCGGGACTGCACATAATCGACGGCTGCGCATAATTCCGGCTCAGGGCGATCGGGCGCATGGCCCGCTCGACACTGTTGTTGTCGATCTCGATCCGGCCGTCGTCGAGGAACTGGCAGAGCCCGTCCCAGTG
>JAJZIE010000260.1 GCA_021810725.1 Bacillota bacterium
TCGTCGAGGAGACCATCGGCTCCGCGGCGGCGAAGTCTGCGCCTGTATTCCTGCGCCTCTTCCCGCAGCTTTCTCGGATCATGCATGTCTATAGTCCCCCTTGCCTTTCGCGGCTCCTCAGAAGGCGTACGGCGGCCTGAAGAGGCCGTCCTCGCGCACGATCGCCGTCACGAGCTCTCCCGGGGTGACGTCGAACGCCGGGTTCAAGGCGTCGCTGCCGGCGCTGGCGACGCGCTGCCCCATGACTTCGAGCACCTCGCGCGGATCGCGCTGCTCGATCTCCACCTCCCTGGCGCCGGGCCAGAGAGGGTCGCAGCTAGATCGCGGCGCCACCACCGCGAACGGGATTCCGTGATGCTTCGCCAGCACCGCGAGGCCGTAGGTGCCGATCTTGTTCGCCGTGCGCCCGTCGCTGCCGATGCGGTCGGCGCCGACGATGACGAGGTCCACGAGGCCGCTCGCCATGCAGTAGGCGGCGGCGCCGTCCACGATCACGCGATGGGGCACTCCGGCCTGGCCGAGCTCGAACGCGGTGAGGCGGGCGCCCTGCAGGCGCGGCCTGGTCTCGTCCGCCAGCACCTCCTGAAGGCCGAGTTCGCGGTGCGCCAGCACGATCGCGGCGAACGCGGTGCCGAGCCCGCCGGTCGCGAGGGCTCCCGTGTTGCAGTGTGTCAGGACGCGCATGCCCGGCCTGAAGAGCGGCAAGGCGTTTTGCGCGAGGGCCTCGTCCTCGCGCCGCTGACCATCCTTCATCGCCTCGGCGTGCCCGAGGGCGGTCTCGTACCAGGTGGCTGGGCTGCCCGTGAGCAGTCCGAGGGAACGCTCCACTTCGTGGCGCAGGTTGATGGCCGTGGGCCGGGCCTGCGCGATGAGGTCCGACAGGGTTCGGAGCGTGGCCGCGGGGTCCGCCGTGCCGGTTGCCTCGCGCGCGGCGAGCGCCATGGCGTAGGCGGCCGCGAGCCCGATCGCGGGCGCGCCGCGCACGGCCATATCGCGAATGGCCTCGGCAGCCCCCTCGGCGTCGCCGATTTCGAGGTACCGGACCACCTGCGGCAGTTCGCGCTGATCAAGGAGCCGCAGCTTGCCTTCCTGGAAGTCCACCGCCTGCACCGCCATCGCCTCCTTCGCGGGAAACGCAAAAGCGACCGTCGCCCAAGGGGCGAACGGCCGCTGTGCCACCCTCATTCAATGCACGTCGTGCATCCTCTCGGCGCTGTCACGTGCGCCACGCGTCCGACTCGTCGCCGGCGGCTCAGGGGCGGAAGCTCTCCGCGCTGCGCGCCGGCTCGCACCAGCCGCCGGCTCTCTCCTGCGCTCGCGCGGGGCCTTCCCCTTCTTCGCCCGATGCTGTGGTGTCCATCATTGTAGCGGCACGGGCCCGCCTAGGCAAGGTGCGCGGCGCGCTGCACGATCTCTTCGAGGAAGTACCTGTGCAGGCGACGGTCGTCGGTGAGCTCCGGATGGAACGAGGCCGCAAGGAACCGGCCCTGCCGGCAGAGCACGATCTTGCCGTCCACGCGGCCCAGGATCTCCACGTCCGGCCCGACGTCCGTGACGTAGGGTGCCCGGATGAAGACGCCGCGCAAGGGATCACCCGTGACGGGCGCTCCGTCGATGGCTTCCTCGAAGCTCTCGCGCTGGCGGCCGAAGGCGTTGCGGCGCACCGTGACGCGCATCACGCCGAGACGCGGCTGGTCCGAGCCCTCGATCTCGTCCGCCATCAGGATCATGCCGGCGCAGGTGCCGAAGATCGGGATTTCTCCCGCGCGCAGCACAGGCGCGAGCTCGTACTCCTCGAGCAGCATGCCGATCGTGGTCGACTCGCCGCCCGGCAGAACGATGCCGCCCAGGCCTTCGAGGTCCCCGGGGCGCTTCACGAGGCGAACCTCGGCACCGAGCGACGCGAGCACGCGGGCGTGCTCGCGCACGGCCCCCTGCAGGGCCAGGACTCCGATCGTCGCCACTCTACCAGCCACGCTCCTGCATGCGCTCCGCCGGCGCGATCTTCGAGATCTCGATGCCGGGCATCGCCTCGCCAAGTCCCACCGAGACCTCCGCGAGCACCGCGGGGTCCTGGAAGTGCGTCGTCGCGCGCACGACCGCGCGGGCACGCGCCTCGGGGTCCTGGGACTTGAAGATGCCCGAGCCGACGAAGATGCCGTCGACGCCGAGCTGCATCATCAGGGCGGCGTCCGCCGGCGTCGCGATGCCGCCTGCGGAGAAGTTCACCACCGGCAGCCGGCCCAGCTCATGCACCTCGCGCACCAGCTCGATCGGCGCGCCGAGTTCCTTGGCGATCGTGCCGAGCTCGTCCTCGGGCGCCGCGACGACACGCCGGATGTCGGCGTTGACGGTGCGCGCGTGGCGGACCGCCTCTACGACGTTGCCGGTGCCAGGCTCGCCCTTGGTGCGGATCATCGCGGCACCCTCGGCGATACGCCTCAGAGCCTCCCCGAGGTTGCGCGCGCCGCAGACGAACGGAACCTTGAACTTCGCCTTGTCGATGTGGTACTGCTCGTCCGCCGGCGTCAGAACCTCGGACTCGTCGATGTAGTCGACGCCCAGAGCCTCGAGGA
Source organism: Bacillota bacterium (assembly GCA_021810725.1). GTDB lineage: Bacteria > Bacillota > Sulfobacillia > JAJZYS01 > JAJYTV01 > JAJZQO01. Next base: position 2,577 of record JAJZIE010000260.1, read on the forward strand.
TCTGCGCCTCGACGAAGTGGCCGATGCGGGCCTTCGCCATCACCGGAATCGTCACGGCGTCCATGATCTCGCGGACGATGCGCGGGTCCGCCATGCGGGCGACGCCGCCCGCCGCGCGGATGTCCGCCGGCACCCGCTCCAGCGCCATGACGGCCACGGCGCCCGCGCGCTCGGCGATCACCGCCTGCTCCGGCGTCGTCACGTCCATGATGACGCCGCCCTTGAGCATCTCCGCCAGGCCCGCCTTCACCCTGAAGGTGCCTACCTCTCGCTCCATTCCCCTTTGACCCCCTCGAAAATAGACGGCCTGCCACGGGGCAGGCCATGCCTCCGAAACTCGTGCGCGACCTTGGGACGCGCTCTTGTGGTCGACATCATTCTAGCATGTGCGGGCGGCCATGGCGCGTTGCCGAACACTACCAGAAGGCATTGTCCTCTGGGTGGCGTACTCACTTCCGGGGAGGCGTCCACGATTGGCCATCGTCCGGATCGTCAACGAGACCAAGTCGACGGATCTGGCCACCCGCGCCACCGTGGCGGACGGCTTCTTCTCGCGCATGCGCGGACTCCTTGGTCGGCGCGATCTGCCTCAAGGGGAAGGGCTCGTGATCGTGCCCTGCAAGAGCGTGCACGCGGCCTTCATGCGCTTCCCCATCGACGTGCTTTTTCTTGACCGGTCCGGCGTCGTACAGCATGCGATGCAGCTCATGCCATGGCGTTTTTCGCCCGTCGTGCGCGCCGCCCATCTCGTCCTCGAGCTTCCCTACGGCACCATCGCGGCTGCGGCGACGGCACCAGGGGACGTCATCCGCATTGTGCCGGAGGCATCTCGATGAAGCGTAAGCTCCTTGGCGTTACCCTCGGCGGCGCGATCTGCCTTGCGGCCGCGGCCCCCGCCGTGGCGGCGAGCTACGTCACCGCGTACGCGAGCGCACAGACGCTGCTGCTCGCGGGGCACAGCGTGACGCCGGACAACGACTCCTTGTGGAACGGCACGAACCTTGCCCCGGTCTCCATCGTCTACCGGGGAAGGCTTTATACCGCCGCGCGCTACGCCGCCTCGCTCGCGCACCTCTCGATCCGCTGGGTGCGGAAGAGCCAGATGGTCGTC
>JAJZIE010000014.1 GCA_021810725.1 Bacillota bacterium
GATGGAGCCGATCAGGGCCGCGCCCAAGGCCACAGGGCCGAGGATGAACCCGATCAGCAGCGGCGCGAGGACCGGGATCAGGGCCGGCACGATCATCTCGTGGAGGGCGGCCTTCGTCACGATGTCCACGCTGCGGGCGTAGTCCGGCATCGCCGTGCCCTCCATGATGCCCGGGATCTCGCGGAACTGACGGCGGACTTCCTCGACGATGTGGAAGGCTGCGCGTCCCACCGCCTCGATCGTCCTCGAGGAGAAGATGAACGGCAGGATGCCGCCGAGGAAGAGGCCGATCAGCACGAGCGGGTTCGAGAGGTCGAAGCGCATGGTGACGTGCGTCTGGTCGGTCAGCACGCGGGTGAAGGAGTAGAACAGCACGAGGGCGGCCAGGGCGGCGGAACCGATCGCGTAGCCCTTGGTGACGGCCTTCGTCGTGTTGCCCACCGCGTCGAGCGGGTCCGTGACCTCGCGCACCGACTCGGGCATATCCGCCATCTCGGCGATACCGCCGGCGTTGTCCGTAATCGGTCCGAAGGAGTCGAGGGTGACGATCATGCCGGCCATCGAGATCAGGGCCATCGCCGCCACGCCCACGCCGTAGATGCCGGCGATCGTGTAGGCGGCGATGATGCCGACCGAGATCACAATCACGGGCCAGCCGGTCGACTTGAGGGCGACGGCGAAGCCCGAGATGATGTTCGTCGCGTGACCGGTGACCGAAGCCTCCGCGATGCCCTTCACGGGGCCGAACCGCGCCGACGTGTAGTAGTCGGTGATGTACATCAGGATCAGGGTGATCGCGACGCCGATGATCGCCGCCACGAAGTACTTGATGTCGTGCAGGTAGTAGGTGGTGGCGAAGTAGAAGCCGACCAGCGCCAGGATCGCGTTGACCCAGACGCCGCGGTAGAGGGCGCCCATGACCTTGTTGCCGTCGGTCGGGGAGCCGACGAAGAGGATGCCGATGACCGACGCCACCATCGAGATGCCGCCGAGCACGAGCGGGTAGATCAGCGCGTAGGGTGCGGCGTTGAACAGCAGGTAGCCGAGCAGCATCGTGGCGACCGTCGTCACGACGTAGGTCTCGAACAGGTCCGCCGCCATGCCGGCGCAGTCGCCGACGTTGTCGCCCACGTTGTCCGCGATGACCGCCGGGTTGCGCGGGTCGTCCTCCGGGATGCCCGCTTCCACCTTGCCGACGAGGTCGGCACCGACGTCGGCGGCCTTGGTGTAGATGCCGCCGCCGAGACGGGCGAAGGCCGAGATCAGCGAAGCGCCGAAGCCGTAGCCCACCAGGGCGGACGGGTTGTGCACGAAGAGGCTGAGGATCGAGGTGCCGAGCAGACCGAGTCCGACGACCATGAGACCGGTGACGGCGCCGCCGCGCGTGGCGACCTTGAGCGCCGCTCCGAGGCCCTGGCGGCCGGCCTCAGCCGTGCGCACATTGGCGCGCACCGCGACGTTCATGCCGGTGTAGCCGGCGCCCCCTGACAGGATCGCACCGATCAGGAAGTAGATCGCGGTCTGGAAGCCCAGGCCGAAGCCGATGATCAGGAAGAGCACAATGGCCACGATGCCCACCGTGGTGTACTGGCGGTTCATGTAGGCCATGGCGCCCTGCTGGATCGCGTGCGAGATCTGCTGCATGCGATCGTTGCCCGGGCTCATGCGCAGCACCGACGAGATCAGGAAGATGCCGAAGACGACTGCGATGATGGCGGCGATGACGGGAATCAACACCTGCGAGAAGCTCATTTGCCGCATCTCGACGTGAAGGTCGGATGCTGTCCCCCTTTCGTACTCCTCCGTCCCTATGCACGAAGCGCGACCGATCTCCGCCTGTTGGCCGCGCGAATGCACACTATGCACAGGATAACAAATGGCGGGGTCGGTGCAAAGCGGCGTTTGTCAGGCGGTGGGCGGCTTCAGAAGGCCTGCCTGCCCTCGAGCGCGCGCACCAGGGTGACCTCGTCCGCGAAGTCGATGTCCCCCCCGACGGGGAGCCCCCGCGCGATCCTTGTCACCTTGAGATCGTCCCTGCGCACGAGGCGGGCGATGTAGAGCGCCGTCGCGTCCCCCTCGACATCCGGGTCGGTGGCGAGGATCACCTCGCGGATCGGCTCCGCGGCAAGCCTCCCCACGAGTTCGCGCACGTGGAGTTGCTCCGGACCGATGCCTTCCATTGGAGATATGGTGCCGCCGAGCACATGATAGAGTCCCCGATATTCGGCGGTCCGCTCGATCGCCACCACGTCGCGGGCATCCTCGACCACGAGGAGCGTCGTCCGGTCCCTGCGGCTGTCGCTGCAGATCTCGCACGGGTCGCGGTCGGCGATGTTCTGGCAGACATGGCAGCGAACCACGCGCTGCTTGGCGCCGAGGAGCGCGTCCGCGAGCCTGCGGATCGAGGCCTGGTCCTGATTCAGCAGATGGTAGGCGAGGCGCTGGGCAGATTTCGGACCGATGCCGGGAAGCTTGCCGAGCTCTTCGATGAGCCTGGCCACCGGTTCAGGGAAGCGCGCACTCACATCCCAGGCAGGCGCATGCCGCCCGTCACCTTGCCCATCTCGCTCTGCGTCACCTCCTGCACGCGATCGAGTGCGGACTGCATCGCCTGGCGCACGAGTTCGGCGAGGAAGTCCGGGTCGCTCGGGTCGATGGCCTCCGGCTTGATCGCGACGGCCTTGACGTCGAAACCGCACGTCAGCGTGACCTGCACGACGCCACCGCCGGCCTGGCCCTCCACCTCGCGCTCCTTGAGCTCCTCCTGCACGCGCTGCATGTCGCGCTGCATCTTCTGGACCTGCTTCATCATCTGCTGCATGTTGCCGAAGCCCATCCCTCAGTCTCCTCCCTGCTGCGAAAGCGTGAAACGAATCGGGCGCGATCCCCCGGTTCGCTCAAGCGCGCTCCGGATATCCCGTTCCACGTCGGGTGTCTCGGCCACGGCCAGGAAAGGCGGCGCCCGAAAGCGCACCTCCCAGCTCTCCCCTCCGTCGTAGACCTGGGCGTGTTCGAGCACCGCCTTGGCGCGCGGTTCCTTGAGGCGCGCGACGAAGTTGGCGCGGAACTCGCTCGAAACAGCCGTGGCCGCTGGGTTCGGCTTTGCCCGCGGCGAAGCAGCCGGCCGTGGCGCCCGGGGAACCGGGCGCGGCGCCGCCGACTCCGTCGGGCGTGACGCCTGCCGCGCCTCGTTGGCGGCCGTCCCCGCCGTACTCGCCTGGACCGCCTGCACTGCCACCGGGTCCGGCAAACCCTCGGCGGCCACGAGTTCCCACGCCAGGCGAGGCTCCATGCCACGACGCAGATCGGCGTCGAGCGCGGCAAGACGCTCCAAGGTGCGCAGGCGGCCAGCCGCCTCAGCTTCCCGGCGTTCCGCAAAGGCCTCATGCATCCGTCGGCGCAGGATACCGATCGCGTCGCCCGCCAGCTGGCGCAGGTCCGCACCGCGGGACTCCTGCACACCCAGCCAGTCCAGGGCGGCGCGGGCATCGCGCTTCTCGACGAGGTCGAGGAAGCGGGTGATTTCGGCGTCGTCCAGCGATCCAGTGGCGAGCAGCACGGTGTCGAGGTCGACACTGCCCTCCCCGTGCCCCGCGCAGAGCTCGACGAGCGCAAGGGCGTCGCGCATGCTGCCGTCGGCCTTGCGGGCGATCAGCCGAGCCGCCTCGGGCGCCAGATCAATCTCCGCTTCCGGCGCGATCGCGCGCAGCTGCTGCTCGATGTTCTCCTCGGTATGCGGCAAAAGGCTAAGCCGCTGGCACCGCGACAGCACCGTCGCCGGCAGGCGGTGTGGCTCGGTCGTCGCCAGCAGGAAGAGCAGCTGCGGCGGCGGCTCCTCAAGCAGTTTGAGCAACGCGTTGAACGCTTCCGTGGTCAGCATGTGGACCTCGTCCACGATGTACACGCGGAACCGGCCCTCGGGCGGCGCATAGCGCGCGCGCTCGCGCAGGTCGCGGATCTCGTCGATGCCGCGGTTGCTCGCGGCATCGATCTCCACCGTGTGCAGGCCAGCGCCGAGACAGACGCTGCACTCCCCGCAAGGCTCGCCGTCCTGCGGCTGCAGGCAGTTTACGGCGCGCGCCATGATCTTGGCGAGGGATGTCTTGCCCGTGCCACGCGGCCCCGACAGGAGGTAGGCATGCGCGATGCGGTCGCGCCGCACCGCGTTGCGCAGAACCTTCACCGCGAGTTCCTGCCCGACCACGTCACTGAAGCGCGCGGGCCGGAAACTGCGGTACAGGGCACGGTACACCGCTGTCACCTCCCGCCGGGTATTCTCGGTCGTCCCACGTCGTCCCTGTAGGCCGACGGAGAGCCGGCCGCCCGCCTGGCTCTCCGTCTGAAAGGCCTTGCGCCCAGGAAGGCCGCATCGCCCGGCTCCACCCTGTACCGTTGCTCCCTCTCGGGCCTAGCGGGGTTTGGGGCTGACCGTCGCGCGGTACCCGGACGCAAGCTCTGAAAAAGTTCCGGCGGGTATCCCGCCTAAGAACTGGCGGAGAGGGTGGGATTCGAACCCACGAGGCAGGTTTCAGCCCGCCTGCATGATTTCCAGTCATGCTCCTTCGGCCACTCGGACACCTCTCCGAAAACCGTCAATGATGGCGGAGGGGGTGGGATTCGAACCCACGAGGCAGGTTTTTGCCCACCTACCGCATTTCGAGTGCGGCTCCTTCAACCGCTCGGACACCCCTCCGAAACCTACCTCCGACCGGCGAAGAAGTCCTTGAGCAGCGTGGAGGCCTCCTCCTCCAAGACGCCGCCGATGACGTCCACCGGCCATTCACCCGCGAGCTCCGCGAACAACTGGAGCCGCGAGCCGGCCGCTCCCAGCCTTGGGTCCTGTGCCGCGAACACCACCCGCTCCACGCGCGCCATTGCGATGGCGGCCGCGCACATCGGGCACGGTTCGAGGGTCACGTACAGCGTCGCACCGCTGAGCCGCCAGTTTCCGAGCCGCCTGCCGGCCTCCCGCAAAGCGAGGATCTCGGCATGGGCCGTCGGATCCTGGTCTGTCTCCCGCAGATTGTGCGCCCTCGCGAGCACCTCGCCCTGCGGCGACACGATCACGGCACCAACCGGCACTTCGCCCGCCGCCAGGGCCGCCCGGGCTTCATCCAGCGCCGCCTGCATGTACGTGCTGTGCAGCGCCGACACCCCCGCAAGCATGGAAATGGCGCCCCTGGGAGGACTCGAACCCCCGGCAGACAGGGTTTAGGAAACCCCCGCTCTATCCACCTGAGCTACAGGGGCGTGCGCCACGTTGCAAAGCTGCTGCCCACTCGGCAGACCAGCTTCTGCGGCACACATAGTTTAGTGGAGACCTGCGGCGCTTGCAAGATCGCGAACTTGCCATTGCTCACGCGGTGCAAACGTATCGCGATAGCGCGGCGTCAGCCACATAGCGGGACAACCCGGGCAGAGTCCCTGCCTCGCTCGACAAAGACGTACCGTCCCGCAGGTAGGAATCGCATCGGGCGACCCTGAGGTTCCGGGACGTGGATGAGAGGAGTGTCTGCGATGCTGGGCCTCCTTGTGGCGCTCTTGTACATCGCCTTCCTTGTCGCGATTGTTTCGGCGATCGTCGCAATCTTCCAGATCCGCGCAACCGTGAACTACACGGCGGACAAGGTCGCGGAGATAGCGCGCCGCCTGGACGAACTTCAGAAGTAGCCACGAATTCGCTCCCCTTGTGAGCGGCTTTCCGCGGCGCCCTCAGCAGCACGGGGCGGGCGCCGGACGCGCCTTTGACCGGAAAAATTTTGGCAAACAAGTGCGAAGGTGCCGGTGCTCCCGCATAAACCGGTAGCATGGGGAAACAGAGCTATTGGCCACACTTCGCCGGCCTCGTCCTGCTACTGCTGGCGTCCGCCGCCATCCCCGCCTGGCGCGCCCAGCCCCGAACGCGCACGATTCTCGCTCCCGCCGCTTCAGGAAGCGCACCGGCGGTCAAGACCCCGCAGGTGCCGCTTATGCTCGGGCTCCAGCAGAACCTCGCGGCGCTCGGCTACTTGCCGGTCGGGTGGAACGGAACGGCCTTCACCTACCCGGCGGTGGCCATGCCGCAACCGCTACGTGCCCTGTTCCAGCCGGGCAAGGAGACCTTGCTCATACGCGGCGCCATCATGACCTACGAGGCCGCCCGTGGACTCTCACCTGCGCATACGTCGCTGGGCGCCTTGCTCCAGTCGCTGCAGAAGGACGCCAAGGCCGGCCGCAAGGCCAAGCAGCCCTACACCTACGTCTACGTCAGCGAGGCTCTGCCCGAGCGTCTCCTGGTCTGGTCTCCGCGCGGCGTGCTCCAGAACGTGCCGACCAACACTGGCGTCCCCGGTGCCAGAACCGCGCTCGGCACCTACCCGGTCTACCTTCGCCTCGTCTACCAGGTGATGAAGGGCCACGACCTGAACGGCGCGGCGTACGCCGATCCCGTCTACTACATCAGCTACTTCCACGGCGGCGAGGCGGTCCATGGATTCTACCGCCAAAGCTACGGCTTCCCGCAAAGCCTGGGCTGCGTGGAGATACCGCCCGCCGATGCGCGAGCGATCTACAACGAGATCCAGATCGGCACCCTTGTCACGGTGGGTCCGGGTCCGGCGAAGATGGTGGCACCGCCGCCTCCCCCGCCGACCCCGGTCACGCAGGATACCGGGACCCAGGGCGCATCGCCTTCACCCGGCACGACCACGGGGGCTCCGCCGACCCCGACGACCCCAGGCACCCCACCAAGCGGCGGATCGTCTGGCGACGGCACAACGACGACTGCTCCCTCCGACACCGGCACATCGCAGGGAAGCGATACGCCTGACTCCTCCGGAACTCCCAAGACAACGGACGACTCCGGAACACCCGTCGCACCGCCGGCCGGTCCTTGACCCTTGAATGCGCCTGCAGGCGCAGTGGAGCGCCTCATCCGCGTGCGCTCCCCTCAAAGCCGCGTCGATGGGGCGGTCAAAGCGGCCACGCAGGGGCTGCTGGCTCCGTTCCTGCGCCCGCTGCCGACCTCTGGCCGACGGGCCACATTCCGCCCCATCCCTGCGAACTTTCTGACAGGGGACCCCTGCCGTAGTCCGGACGGCGGTGGACCTTGACCTGGGTGGGGGCCAGCAAATTTCGTGCCGCCGCCGGCGGGCGCGGCACTGACAAGAAAAGAGGGGCCAGCATGTATGCCCATGCCAACTTCCGGGCCCGGCGCCACATGGTGTTCGTCACGTCGCAGGAGCTTCAGGCACTTCGCACCACACGCGACGACTTGAGGTCCCTGACCTCGGCGCGCCAGGAGCTTATCGACTTAGGCCGCAGGCACCTGAGCACGATGTACGGCTGCGTCGAGGATCTCCTGACACTGCACGGAGCCCCGATCGTTTTGGCGAACGGGGAAATCCAGCTGACCTACCGCGACGCGACGCCGCCGGAGAAGTGGCGCTTCCACCTCTTCCGCTTCCCGACGGCGGAGGCGCTCGCCGGTGCTCTCGACAAGCTGTACCGCCGCCACCTGCGGCTCTTCGAGGGCATCACGGCGTTCCACTTCCTCGATGTGGACAGCTGGTGCCTCAGCATCTTCCTGCGCCGAGACGTGCCGTCCGGCACGGCGGACGTGGTCGTCGCGGTTCTGCGCGAGTTCGAGGGCGAAATCTTCGCGACCAACATGGAAGAGCTGCGCAGACTGCGACTCGAGGCGTTCCCCGCCCGCAAGCTGCGTCGCTTCATCGCCGATCACAATCGGGCTCTGCCCTCCGACCGGCTGTCGTCCCTTTGGTAGGCGGGCCGCCAAACTGGTCTACCACGCCGTGAGGTTTGCGGTGTCTGCCTGTGCGGTGAGGGCTCTGGCAACGGCCATCTGGGCGCTGCGAAACCAGCCCCGCCGAAGCGGGAAGTCTACGCCAAGGCTACGTTCGGGCCGGCTGTGGCAGGTATGACGGAACGGCGGGGCACCCCCCGCGCTGCGTGAGCCGGAGTGAAAAGGCCGGAATGCCCTGGCGGACCTCCCGGCGCTGCCGGTGAGCGCTCGACCATGCGCTTGCACCCTCCTCACCGGCGGGGGCGCAGGTGCGGCACGGCGCCGGAGCGAACGTGCCTTCTCATCGATCTCCGGGAGGCGTTCTCTTGCGTTACCCGCTGGAGCCGGACCACGAAGACATGCAGCGTCTCGCCCAAGTTGTCGTCGACCGCGCCGTCGCGTTTGTGGCCAGCCTCGCCGATCACCCCGCAAGCCTGGCTGGCGTCTCCGAAGAGGCGGTGCTGAACCTCCAGCGCCGGCTGCTCCAGCCGCCACCCGAACAGCCGGAGGATCTCGGCGGCATCCTGGACCGCGTCGAGGAGGCCAGTCAGGCCGCGGTGGAGACGGCGGGCCCGAGCTACCTCGCGTACATTCCGGGAGGCGGACTCTTTGCCGGGGCTCTCGCCGACTTCTACGCACGCGCCACGAACCGCTACGTCGGCATGGCCGCCACCGCGCCCGGACTGGTGGCGCTCGAGTGGAGCGTCGTTCGCTGGCTCGCGGACATCGTCGGCATGCCGGCCCAAGGTGGCGGCGTCCTCTTCTCCGGAGGGTCCATCGCCAATTTCGCGGCGGTCGTCGCGGCGCGCGAGCGCCTGGGCGAAACCTTCGCGGACGGCACCGTCTACCTGACCGAGGAGGCACACCAGTCGGTAGGCAAAGCCGTACACCTGGCCGGCCTCCCGATGGAGGCTCTGCGCGTCGTCCCTTGCGGGCGGGACCTGCGCATGGACCCCGACGCGCTGGCGGAGATGGTGGCGAGGGACCGAAGGGCGGGACGCCGACCCTTCCTGGTCGTCGCGGCGGCGGGTACCACCAACACCGGTGTCGTCGATCCTCTCCCGGCCGTCGCGGACGTGGCCGCGCGGGAGGGGCTCTGGTTCCACGTCGACGCGGCCTACGGCGGCTTCTTCATGCTGACGGAGCGCGGCCGCGCGGCACTGCAGGGCATCGAACGGGCCGACTCGGTCACGCTCGATCCGCACAAGTCCCTGTTCGCTCCGTACGGAACTGGGGCTCTCGTGGTGCGCGATCTTGGGGCGCTGCGGGCGGCGCACGCCGTCTCGGGCCACTACCTGCAGGACCTCGGCGAGCAGGAGGTCCCGGACTTCGCCGATCTCGGCCCCGAACTGACGCGTGAGCTGCGCGGCCTGCGCGTCTGGCTGCCGCTGCACCTCTATGGTGTCGCCGCTTTCCGCGACGCGCTGAACGAGAAACTCGACCTCGCTCGGCACGCCTACGAGCGACTGCTCGCAGAGCCCTCTCTCGACCTGCCGTGGGCTCCCTCGCTCAGCATCGTCGCCCTGCGCGTGCGGGCCAACGACCAGGACACAGCCGATGCCCTGACCCGCGACGTCCTGGAGCGGGTCAATGCCGGCAGGCGGGTCTTCCTTTCAAGCACCGTCGTCGAGGGCCGCTTCACGCTGCGGCTCGCCATCCTGGCGCATCGCAGCCACCAGGACCGGGTGGATGAGGCGGTCGACGCCATCATCGCGGCCGCGCGCGCCGTCACGGCCGTCTGAAGGCGACCACCCGGAACGATCACCGCGCCTACTGCAGGCGCAGCCGGCTTGCACATTGAAGGCGGGCGGCCCTGCGCCGCCCGCCTCTGCTCCCCTTGGTGCACACCTTCAGCGCGACATGTCCTCGACGATCCGGTTCACGATCATCGCGTCACCGGGTTCGGGCTGGCGCCTCAGCTGGAAGCGCACTTCGCTGTCGATCCTGCGCTCGAGGCTGCTCGGGCTGCTCCACGCCCGGGACCAGCCCTGAGACAGCCGCTGCCAGTACTCCCCGAAGCGCAGCGTCCCTCTGTCGTGCCTGGTCGTGGTGCGCGGAATGTTGCGAAGGGTCACCGTCTGCCTCTGGATCATTTCGGATTCCTCCCTGCCGCCCGGCAAGGTCTTCTTGTGTAACCGCCTTGGGCTCAATTCCAGGGTAGGATTCGGCCTGGCATATGTCTAATATCTGCTAGCATTACGAGCCATCGGCCTGGCCTATGGTTTCTCCCCTGGCTGAGCCGGGTACGGAGGCATCTTCATGGAACTGCGACAGCTGGAGATGTTCCTCGAGACGGCGGATCGGCGCAGCATCACAGGGGCCGCCCAGGCCCTGTACGTCGCGCAGCCGTCCGTCAGCGCGCAGATCGCGGCCCTCGAGCGGGAACTCGGCTATCCCCTCTTCGACCGCCTGCCGCGGGGCGTGCGGCTGACCGAGGTCGGGCGGGCGGTGCTGCCGCACGCACGGCAGATCATGCGGCAGGTCGCGGAGATGCGCGACTCCATCGACGCCCTCGAAGGCCTGCAGCGCGGCCGCCTGGTGCTTGGCACCATGCCCACCGTCACCGCGCACCTGATCCCCACGGTGATCAAGACGTTCCGCGACGAGTTCCCCCAGATCGACCTCCGCGTCGTCGAGGCCAGCGCCAGCGCCGTGCTCGAGGAGCTCGGCGCCCACCGCCTGGACCTCGCGGTCGTCACGAACGCGCAGCCAAATCCCCAGATCGACGTCCAGCCCCTGATGACCGAGGAGCTCTACGCCATCGTGCCCGTGAACGATCCGCTCGCAGAACGCGAGGAGATCGACCTGCGTGACCTGAGAGACCGCCCGTTCATTGTCCTGGAAGCGGGCTTCAGCCTGCGCTCCGTGCTCTGGGAAGTCTGCAACGGCGCCGGATTCTCCCCCCGCATCGCGCAGGAGATGTCGAGCATTCAGGGCATCAAGGGACTGGTCGAGATCGGCATGGGCGTCAGCCTCGCGCCGCGCATGTCGGTGGAACAGGAGGAGCGCCTCGGCCTCCTCCGGGCGCTCCGCCTGTCCCAACGCCCCAACCGCGAACTGCAGATCGTCACGAGCCGTGGCGCCTACCTCTCGCGCTCGGCTGGCGAATTCATCGCCATCTGCCGCCGCGTCGCCGCGGCCGCGGGCCAGGATCCCATCGTCTGAATCCGACTGCGCGGGACTGGCTTGCGGTCGGCTCGTCCATGTTATTATACTCTCTAGTAGAGTTATATCTTGTCCGAAGGGCGGGTTTCCCCTGATGGAGTCCCAGACGCGGCCGCAAGGACGGACGCATCGCTGGTTCGGGTGGGTGGCGGGGCGGCGGGCGCGCTACGTCTCGCTGCTGGTCTGGGTGGTGCTCGCCGCGGCGCTCTCGCTGGCGCTGCCTTCCGCGACAGGGCAGGAAGCGCAGAGCCCGCAGGACCTGGCGTCCACGGCGCAGTCCGTCGTGGCCGCCAAGCTGCAGACCCAGGCGTTCGGCCTGAAGAACGAGACACCCGGCGTCCTGGTCTTCTACCGCAAGGGCGGCCTGACGGCCCAAAACCTTCGAAGCATCTCAGGCTACCTCACCCGACTCGCAGGGCACCCGGTCCAGGGAGAGATCGGCAAGCCCCCGCTCGCCGGGCTTGGGGCCGCCGCGCTCAAGGGTGCGGTGGCGCACGGGAGCACGCTCGCAGTCCCGCTCTTCTTCCGCAGCACGGGCGACGCAACGAAGCTCGCCCAGCGCGGCGCCTCCCTCGAACGGAGCCTGCGGCAGGGCTTCGCCGCCGATCTCCTGACGCGACCGGCCTCCAGCGGCCGACTGGTGGCCCGCCTGACCGGCGCCGAGGGCATCGCCGGCGACGCGGCGGGCCTCTTCAAGAACGCCGACGTGACGCTGCTCGCGGCCACCACCGTCTTGATCCTGGTCCTGCTGGTGCTGATCTACCGGTCGCCAATCCTGCCGTTCATCCCCCTCGTCGGTGTCGGCTTCGCCTACATGGTCACCCAGGCGGTGCTCGGTGCCCTCGCGAAGGCGCATTGGATCGTGATCGACGCCGAGACCGTCTCGATCATGACGGTGCTGATGTTCGGCGCCGGCACCGATTACGCGCTTCTCGTCGTCGCCCGCTATCGCGAGCGGCTCGCAGAGGAGCAGGACCACCTGCGGGCCCTGCGCGAGGCGATGGGCGGCGCGGCGGGAGCGGTGGCGATGAGCGCCGGCACCGTCATGGCCGCCCTCCTCGTGCTGCTTCTGAGCCGCTACGGCCCCGAGCACCGTTTCGCCATCCCGTTCGCCCTGGGCGTGGGCCTGACGGCCGTCGCGTCGCTCACGCTCGTGCCGGCGCTCCTCGCCGTACTCGGCAGGACAGCCTTCTATCCCTTCGTGCCGCGGCCGGGCAAGTCCGCCGCCCGGCGGGAGGGTGCCGTAGCCGGGGCTGTCGCAAGGCGGCCATGGCTCGTCGCGAGCCTCGCGACGCTGCTGCTCCTTGGCCTCGCGGCCTTCTCACCCGGCGTGCGCACCTCCTACGATCTCCTCTCGGCCCTGCCGGCGACCTCGCAGGCCCGCCAGGGCGCCGGCCTGCTCGGATCGGCCTACGGCTCCGGCTCCCTCAGCCCCGTCACGCTGCTCGTCGCAGGCCCTGGTGCAAACCAAAGCCTCGACGCGGCGCTCGCCCAAACCCCGGGCGTCCGCTCCGTCGCTCCCCCGACCTATGGCAGGGCCCAGGGTAGGCGGGTCGCCGCCTACCAGGTGACGCTCAGGGCGAATCCCTTCTCGAACGCGGCGATGGCGGTACTGCCCAGGCTCGAGGCGAGCGCCAGGTCCGCGCTCGGCAACTCGCCCGGGAGCCGCGTCTACGTGAGCGGCCCGACCGCGCAGAACCGCGACGCGGCAGCGGCCGTCGCCAGGGACACATGGGTCGTGATCCCGATCGTGCTCGCCCTGATCGCCCTGCTGCTGCTCGCCTATCTGCGCTCGGTCGTCGCCGCGCTCTACCTGATCGCCACCGTCCTGCTGTCGTTCTTCGCGGCGGTGGGGCTCGGCTGGATCGTCCTGCACGACGTTCTCGGCATCCAGGGTCTCGCCGGCGGCGTCGTGCTCTACGCCTTCGTGTTCCTCGTGGCGCTCGGGGAGGATTACAACATCTTCATGGTCTCCCGCATCTGGCAGGAGCGGCGCCTGACCGCCATGCCACAGGCGGTGCGCCGGGGCATGACGGCCACCGGCGGCGTCATCACGGCGGCCGGCCTGATCCTGGCCGGCACCTTCCTCGTCCTGACCGCCCTGCCGCTCCAGATCCTGCTCGAGTTCGGCGTGATGGCGGCGCTGGGGGTCCTGCTCGACACGTTCATCGTGCGTTCGGCGCTCGTGCCAGCGCTCACGGCCATCCTGGGAGACCGGGCCTTCTGGCCGTCGCGCCCGTTCCGACCGTCGGGCGGCTCAGGCGGCACGGCGGTCTGAGGCCGCTACTTCTTCTCGTCGTCGAGCCCGACCTTCGCCGCCGCGCGGGCAAGCGTCATGCCAACGAAGACCGCGAGCGCCGTCACCACGAGAGCGTAGAGAAAAAGCATCGCGAGTCCGGATCCCGTCGGCAGATACGTGTGCACGAGCGTTGTGATCGCGGTGTTCCAGGCGAGGGCCGCGATGAGTCCGAACGCCGTCGTCACCAGGGTCTGCGTCTGCTTGAGAAACGCCCGATGCATGGCGCCACCTCCTCTGTTCCCGGCCGCCGCGGGCCCGACCCGGGCCGCGGCGGATCCCGCCGATGACGGTTCTCCCGCCCGTTCCCGAGACCCTGCCGCGCGCAGACAGCAAAACCGGCCAGCCCATGCGGCTGGCCGGCGTGGTCCGTTCCATGCGCTATCCTCCGGTCACCTGGGACCGCCCGATGTACACGCCCAGGAGCCTCGCGACCTCCTCGAGAAACCGCAGCTGCTCCTCCGTGAAGGCCGCCACCGTGCTGTGGTAGGCCTTGAGGATGCCAACCACCCGCCCCTCGTACATCATCGGGATCGCGGCCGCCGAGATGATCGCCATCTGCAGGAGCCCCTCGAGTTGCGGCCGCAAAGACTCGTCGAGCCGGATGTCGTCGACCACGACGCGGCGCGCCTCGCGCAGCGACACCCCTGGGGGCATCCTGCCCATCTCGCTCTCGGGATCCAGCCACTCCTGGAGGCTCGTCTCCTGCACGTCGCCGCCATCGCTCAGGATGTCGAAGCTGTCGCCGCGAACGATGCCGAGCCAGCAGTCGTGGGACCCGGTCGCGCGCTCCACGTCGCGGATGACGCGCGCGAGGAAGACCGAGGGGTCGCCGGGGTGCGTCACCGAGAAGCGCAGCAGGTCGATCGCCTCGCTGCGGCTGGGCAGGAGCCCGCCGCGGTTCGCGGCGAGGATGAGCCCCGCCTCGTCGGCAAGGCCCGTGACGAGGTCGGCGAGATCGCCGCGGATGCGGTTCTCCTCGAGGAACTTGACCGTAAGGAAGCCCCAACCGACGCCGTCCACCACCACCGGCGCCCCGAAGACCGAGCCGTACGCCGCCGCGGGACCGTCGTCGACGCGCGTCTGGCGCACCATGGGGCGCTCGGCGTTGAACGCCTGCGCCATGGGATCGGCCGAGGAAAGCGGAATGGCGAGCGGGTCGTCGGGCACACCCGACATCGCCACGGGCACCAGGCTCTGGCTCTCGAGCCTGCGCAGCACCACGAGGTCCGCACCCGTCGCGTCCCGAGCGGCGTGGACGACAGCCTCGAAGAGCCCGGGGGCGTCGCCAAGACCCCTCGCCGCCATGCGCACGAGGCGCATCGCCGCGCCCAGCGCCGCGCTGGGGTCGGCCGCGGGGGTCGCGCCGGACGGCGTCGGGAAGGCTTCCTTGGCAGCGAGAAAGCCGTGTGCGGGCTTCGCGAGCAGGAAGCCCTGCACGTAGCCCACACCGAGTTCGCCGACGGTATGCAGTTCCGCCGCCGTCTCCACGCCTTCCGCGATCACGGCGATGCCGGCGCGGCGCGCGAACGACACGAGGGCCTCCACCAGCTGGGCCTTGGCGCTGTCGCGGTCCACCCCGCGCACGAGCTCCATGTCCACCTTGGCGAAGTCCGGGCGGAGGGCGACGAGCCGGTTGAGGCCTGAGTAGCCCGCCCCACAATCGTCCATCGCGACGAGCAGGCCGCGCCAGCGCAGGATGTCGAGCGAAAGGGTGAAGGCCTGCCAGCGCACGTCCGAGATGTTGGACCGCTCGGTCACCTCAAGCACCACGGTGCAAGGGAGCTCCGCCAGCGGATAGAGCACCTCGGGGCGATCGAGCACGGTCGCCGGCGAAACGTTGACGAAGAGCATCACGCCCGACGGCAGGTCGGCGACGGTGGCCATGATCGTCGTGACAACCATCGCGTCCAGTTCCGCTTCGGCCCCGGGCCCCGCGGCGCGCGCGCAGTCGACGAGCTCGAGAATCGCCATTTCGTATCCGTCCGCGTAGCTGGGACGGCTGAGCGCCTCGTACGCCGCCACGCGGCCATGGACAAGCGAGACGATGGGCTGGAACACAGCCTTCAGCGTCAGCTTGTCCCGGACCTTCGGCCAGATGGGAGCATCCATTTGCGGGAGTACGGCCGTCGCCCCCGTTCGCGGACAGTCGGGCGCCTTCATGCGCGAAAGCAGTCGGGCTATGAAGATTCTCGTGCTTCATTCGACCAACTTGGCAAAGTACCTCTAAGCGTTCCAGCGCATAGCTGCGCATGGCGGACTCTGCCTCAGTCCGGCGCCCGGCGAACCTGCCGCAAGGCGAGCAGGAGGCGCAGAGCCATGCCCGCCAGAGCGGCGCCGAGGAGGCGGGGCGCGAGCGCCAGGCCTGAGAGCGAAAACACAATGGACAGAAGGTAGATCGTGAGGAGCGTGACACGTCCCTTGGGCGGCAGGATCTCCTGGAGCTTCGGCACGGGCCGTCCCGGCCGTCGCCGCCCGAGGTGCAGCTCGAACACGATGAAGGGAAGGATGCGCTCGAGATAGCCGAGCACGGCCAGAGCGACGCCGCCGAAGGCGGCGCCGAGCGCGTCCGCGGCAAGGCCCCGAGCGAGCAGGACCGCCGCCGCCAGGAGCAGGACGGCCGCGGCCAGGTGCGCGATGCCGGTGTACGGCGGCAGCTTCCCGCTGGGGCCGCGCGCGAGCGACCACGCCGTCAGGGTCAGGTGATAGAGGGCGGCCAGAGCGAGCAGCCAGGCGGCGGCGCTCCCCCAGAGTCCCCAGAGCCAGGCCGCGCCCAGGCCCGCGACGGTGAAGAGCAGGATCCCCGCGCGAGCGGCCCTGGCCGGCAGCTGCCGGGCACGGCCGAACATGGGCAGGAGCTGCCAGGAGACGCCGGAGAGCAGCGCGCCGAAGCCGACGCCGAACGCGAGGCCCAGATGCCAGGGCAGCGCTGCGAGGAGCGACGGCCTGCCGAGAGCGAGGCCCGCCGCCATGAGCAGGCCCATCAGGGCGGTGCCCAGGAAGCCAAGGAGTCCAAGCATCAGGCCGAGATGCAGCGGCCGGGACGAGCGGCTCGTGGCGATGCGGGCGGCGGCGTGCGTCAGGATCGTCAGGAGGCCGCCCAGCACAAGGAGGCCGCCCAAGGCCAGCAGGGGCGGCCAGGCAAGCGCGAAGCCGGCGCTGAGGCAAAGGCCTCCCGCCGGCACGAGTAGCGTCACGATGGCAAGGAGCCGGGGCCGCGGGTGCCTCTCGCCGGTCGTCGCGGCGCTCAGCTGCACCGCGGCGGCCGTCGCCAGGGTGAGCAGTCCCGCGACGAGCGCCAGGTGCACGAGACTCAGGAGTTCCTCCCCGCGGGGCAGGCCAAGAACCAGCAGCCAGAGGCCCGCGAGGGCCAGCGCGCCCAAGCCCGCCGCCACCGGCCGGAGCACCGCCAGCGGCGGCGGCGCCGTGCGCGGCGTCACGATGACGGGATCGCCCTGCATCAGGCCGCGGGCACCCGGCCGGCGTAGTGCCGGCCGAGGCGCCAGCCTGCCAGGCCGAACGCCAGAGCGGCCAGGAAGGCGAAGATCTCACCCGCCCGCAGGAGCGGCGCGTAGGGCAGCGCGAGCCCTGCGGTGCCGAGCGGCACGGCGAGGTAAAGGAGCCAGCCACCGTAACGCAGGTAGCCGGGACCCACCATTTCGGTGAGCTTCGGCGCCTTCTTGCCAGGTGGAAGCTCGGCGTAGCTGTGGAACCAGATCAGGAACGGCGCGACCTTGAACAGGAACCCCCAGAGGTTCGCGCCGGCGAAGCCGAAGACGAAGAGCCAGGCGTAGGCGTAGGGCGAGATCTGCAGCACGCCGAGCAGCTGAAGCGGCACCGCGATGAGCAGCACCCCCAGCACGACCCAACTCAGGATGGCCTGCCGGATGCCGGGCTCGATCGCCCGCTGGCGCGCCGCGAGCAGGCGGCGCATGTCCAGGAGGAAGAGCGCATACGCCGCAAGGGCGGGCAAGGCGCCGATGGCCGCGAGGGCGTCGGTGCCCCAGAGCGCCATCGCCCCCGTCCAGAGCACCCCCAGACTCCAGAGCGCAAAGACGGCCCTTGGGTATCGCTCGTGCGCGTGGGACAGCGTGAACATGGCGATCAATTTGTAGCTCACGGCGAGGATCGCGAGCGAGATCCAGCCGAAGCCGCCAAGATCGGCGTGCAGCGACAGGAACCGGATCAGCGAAACCTGCCAGAAGCCATAGCTCAGGTTGAGCGCCTCCGTGAGACCAAAGAGCACCGTCAGGACAAGGAAGCTCGCGGCGATCAGGGCACCGCCCGGCGTTGGGGACGGCACCGTGACGCCTTGCGCCGTGCGGGCCAGCAGAACATAGAACGTGAGGACACCGAGCACGACGAGGGTGCCGCCGACGGCCAGGAGCAGGTTTTCGCCAAGTCCGAAGCCGAGCAGCATCAGGAGGATGCCCGGAAGGGTGCCGAACGGTACGAGCAGGGCGTAGGGACCCGCCGGCACCTTCGCGACGCCCGCGACGGGCACGATCATCAGCATGGCGCCCATCGTCGTGGCGGTCACCCAGCCGAGGGTGAAAAGGTGCGTCAGGACAAGCGTCGAGGTCGAGCCCGGCAGGCCGTACACGGCCCAGCCGGGCTCAAGCAGGAGGGCGACGGCGAGGGCCAGGCTCGCCAAAAGGCCGTAGGCCAGATGCGCGAGCGGCAGCCGCACGTTGGCGCCGCCAGGAGCCATCGGCAACATGGCCTAGTGCGTGGCCCGTCCGATGCGCACGCGCCACACCTCAGGGCCCTCCTCGAGGTAGGTCCACTCGAACTCGCCCTGGTGCTCGGCGGAGAACTGGTAGTAGAGCGGCTTGGGGTCGTGGTCGTTCACGAGTACGAAGCCTTCGCCGGCCTTGAGCTGGTCGAACGTGTGAAAGATGGTGGTGTGGCGCTGGGCCGGCACCATCTGGCGTACATCAAGGATCTGATCCTGCGGCATTTTGGCTGCCTCCTTCGGCATTTCGATCGCCTCGAGCGTAGCCTGCCCCGACGCGGCTCGCTGTGACGGCTGCAAGGCCGGGAAGGTGTCGCAGGACACATCGGCCCATCGCGGGTCGGACTAGTCTCGAAGAAGATTCCGAACACTGCGACACGGAGGTGCCGATATGGCAAATGAGCGCGTGCTCGACGTACGCGAGACGATCAAGGCCGGTGGCGAGCCATTCGACGACATCATGCAGGCCGTAAGGGAACTCGCGCCGGGCGAGGACCTCGTGCTGCTGGCCCCGTTCGACCCGGTGCCGCTCTACGGCGTGCTTGGGGCGCAGGGATTCTCGCACGCCACCGAGGCTCTGCCGGGCGGCGACTTCCAGGTGCGCTTCTCGAGGCAGGACAGCTGATGGCCGCCGCGGTGCCCACCCGCCAGGAGGTGCTTGAACTCCTGAACGAGGTGATGGACCCCGAACTCGGCGTCGACATCGTCTCGCTCGGCCTGATTTACAAGCTCGACGTGACAGACGATAGCGTGGTCGACATCACGATGACGCTCACGACACCCGGGTGTCCCTTGCACGCCATCATCGGGCGCTCGATCGAGCGGGCGCTCGGCCCGCTCGGCGTGAACGACGTCAAGGTGCAACTCGTCTTCTCGCCGCCCTGGGACCCGCGCATGATGAACGACAAGGCGCGCGAGGAGCTCGGCATGTACTAGGGCTCTGCCCTCAGTCCAGCCGGCGCTGCAGAAGCTCTGGCGTGATCTCGAGGTGCCCGTCGCTGGCGACGCCGATCGACCCCTCCTGCCGGAACTCTCCCAGGAGGCGTGTCACCGTCTCGCGCGAGGCGCCGATCAGCTGCGCGAGCTCGCGGTGCGTGACCTGCAGCCCGACCTTGACGTGCTTGCCCATGCTGCGGTCGCGGACGCCGGCGAGCTGCAGCAGAGCCGCCGCCAGCCGGCCGGCGGTGTCGCGGGTGCCGAGGTCCAGGACCTGCTGCGACGTGCCGGTGAGGCGACGCGCGAAGAACGTGAGCATCGCCCAGGCGAGCGAGACGTCGCTCTGCGCGAGGGCCCTCAGCGACTGGTTGCGGATGCAGCCGATCCAGCTGTCCTCGAGTGTCTGCGCCGTGCCCGGGTAGAGGCCCCCGGTGACGAACCCCGTCACGGCGAACAGTTCGTTCGGCTGGAGAAGATGCAGCGTCTGCTCCTGGCCGTCGGACGTCGTCTTGAAGACCTTTGCCGCTCCCTTGTGCACGAAGCAGAGCATCTCGGCGGGTTCGCCCTCGCCGAAGACGTACATATCTTTGCGGTAATGCCTGAGACTCGTGATCTCCCCAAGGCGTGCGATCGTCGCGTCGGGCAGTTCCGCGAACGGCGCGACATCGCGAAGCGCATCGGCGGCGGCGGGTGCCTGAACGTGGGGCAACGGCGAGCACTCCTTCCGGTCTGACCGTAGCACCAAACGAAGCCCCCCGCCAGGGAACGCGGACATCCACGCAACGTTCGCAGCGGCGTCCTCGTGCCCGCAAGCCGATTCCTGAGAGCCTCCGGCCATCTAGAATGGCATCAGGAAAGTCCTGGAGGTGGTGTCAACAGCTGCCTGATTTGCTGGACAAACCCGGACATCTGTTGTTCGTGCCGCCCCAGTGCCGACTTGTGTCGGTTGTTCTCGGGACCCGCTTGCGCGGGTGCCGGCCATCCTCACGCATGAGCCGTGGCCGGCGAACCACTGGGAGTCGCCCCATGCCTCTCGCGGCAAGCCGCTTGCGCACTCGCACAGGACCAGCAACCAGCCCCACCACCGGAAGCCTGTCGGCTTCCTCTCGGGCCTTGGACCGCCAGGGCATCCGCCGTTCTGTCGTTAGCCCCGCGACCACCGACTACACGGCGGTCGGAAC
>JAJZIE010000261.1 GCA_021810725.1 Bacillota bacterium
AGGTTGTGGCGGCCGTGGATCTCTTGGCGTGCGTCGTCGAGCAGGACATCGAGCCGGACGGTGACGCCGGCCAGGTGCGCATCCGCCAGGGCGTCGCCAAGGATCGGGTGATCTCCACGACCGATCCCGAAATGCGGCACGGGCACAAGACGAGTAGTGGCCGCTTCGATGGCGCGAAGGTCAACGTCACCATGGACGAGACGACGGAACTGATCACGGACGTCGGCGTGCTCAAGGGCAACGCCCCGGACAGCGAGGCAGTGATGCCGGCGCTCGAGCGGGAGGAGCGGCTGCACGTCCTGCCCGCGGAGCTGATGGGAGACCACGCCTACGGCATCATGGGGTTGCGCCCGCTCATCGCAGCCAAGGAGATCGAGCTGAACGCACCTCTGGCGGCCCCCAGCGCGCCAGCCGGTCGGTTCTCCAAGGATGACTTCCGCATCGATCTCGACGCGCCCCGTTGCGTCTGCCCGCACGGCGCAGAGGCTGTCGCTAACTACAGCCGCCTGCCGGACGGGACCCGCTTCCTGAGCAGCTTCACCTTCCGCCCCCAAGACTGCTCAGCCTGCCCGCTCAAGGATCGCTGCACCCCGGCGGCGAGCCGCTCGATCGGCATCCACGAGGATGAGCAGCAGCGCATGGAGATCCGCCAAAGGCAGCAGACCCAGGCCTTCCGCGACCGATACCGCCGTCGCCCGCTCGTCGAGCGGGGCATCCAGCAGCTCGCTGTCCACGGCATGCACCAAGCCCGCTACATCGGTAGCCACAAGCTCGCTCTGCAGGCCGCCTTCACGGCGCTCGTCGTCAACATCAAGCGTGCGGCCACGAGAGGCATCCTGCCTCAGGTGGCCGCCGCCGCGGGATAACTATGCCCATTCACCGCTCTGACACGAGGAAAGAACCCTCGAGGGGCCCGAAACCGGACCTGCAAGCACCGTCAAGGCATGCCCTGCGGCCTCGCGCGCCTGACCCGCGCCCCTACGAAAGCAAAAAGAACCATCTCCTGCCATGACAGCCTGACCTGGTGGTCTCGGATACTCCGGTTTCTCAGCACTCTCCTAGGCAGGGACGGAGGTTCCTTCCAGCGCAGCGAACGGCGGATGCGGGCATGCTTTGCACGTGTCCCAGTTCCAAGCCAAGGGAGGAGACGAATTGAAGCACGGCACGCGCTGGCTCGGCCTGCTGCTCGCCCTGCCGCTCGCCTTGAGCAGCGTGGCGATGGCGGCCGCGGCCCCCGCACAGGGCAACCAAGCCCGCAAGAGTTTCATCTCGGATGTCGCGCGGCACCTGGGCGTTTCCGAAAGCAAGCTCAAGGACGCCGTCACCAAGGCGCGCCTCGACAGGGTCCGTGGTCTCTTGCAGGACGGAAAGATCACCCGCAGCCAGGCATCCGAGCTCGAGCGGCAGATCAAGACCGGCCGGAGCGGCATGCGCGGCATGCACCGCCATGGCCGCACGCTCCGGGAGACCATGATGGTGGTCGACGCCGCTACCTATCTCGGGCTCACGCCGGACGCCCTCGTCACGCGCCTGAGCCAGGGAGAGACCCCCGCGGCCGTCGCCACCGCCCAGGGCAAGACGGCCGCCGGGCTCGAAGCGGCGCTCTTGACGGGAGCCAAGCAGCGTGTCGACCTGGCGGTCAAGTCGGGGCGCCTGACGCAGCAGCAGGCGCAGGTGCTCCAGTCCCGCCTCGCGCAGCACGTCCACAGCTTCGTCAGCGGCGATTGGCAGAAGGCCAGAGGGCCGAAGCCCCCGGCCCCTCCGACCAACCCCGTATAAGGCGCAGCCCCCTGGGACGGCGGCGGGTCTTGGGACCTGCCGCCGTCCCGCTGTCTGCAGGACGTGGCCCCAGGCTGAAGAACTTGGGGCCACAAGGAGTCCTGGGGAGGTAGGGGCATGGCCGGGAAGGCACTCGAGGGTCGGCGGGCGCTCGTGAGCGGCGCCGCGAGCGGCATCGGCTACGCGGTGGCGCAGACCCTGGCATGGCAGGGGGCGCGGGTGATGGTCGCCGACCTGCGGGGCGAGGCCGCAGTGGAGGCGGCGAAGGCGATAGAGGCGGCCACCGGGGCCGAAACGCGGGCGATCCAGGCGGACGCCGCGCGGGAGGAGGATGTGCGCGAAGCCATCGCTGAGATGGGCAAGCGTTTCGGCGGCATCGACATCCTGGTCTCGAACGCCGGTCGCCAGCATGTCGCCATGATCGAGGACTTTCCGGTCGACACCTTCCGGGACATCGTCGACCTGATGCTGATCGGGCCCTTTCTCGCGCTCAAGTACGCCCTGCCACTGATGCGCGCCCAGGGCTTCGGCCGCGTTCTGCACATGGCCTCGATCAACGGCCTCGTGGGCTTCGCCGGCAAGGCTGCCTACAATTCGGCGAAACACGGCCTGATCGGTCTCACCAAGGTGGCCGCCCTCGAGTGCGCCACCGACGGCGTCACCGTCAACGCGGTCTGTCCCGGCTACGTCGACACGCCGCTCGTGCGCGGCCAGCTCGAGGATCTGGCGGCGACGCGCGGCGTGCCGGTGGAACGGGTGCTGGAGGAGGTCATCTACCCGCTCGTGCCGCAGCGACGTTTGCTGCAGCCGGCCGAGGTGGCGGCCTATGCCGCCTTCCTGTGCTCCGACGCGGCGGCGGGCGTCACCGGCCAGGCGGTCGTGATCGACGGAGGCTACCTGGCGCAGTAGCGCGAGCGCCCGGACATCGTCAGGACCTGTCGCTCCACGCGGGCTGGCGCTTTTCGAGGAAGGCGGCGATGCCTTCCCTGGCGTCCGGCAGCCCGGCCTCTCCCACCATGACCTGCGACGCGAAGGCGAGCGCCGCGGTGTCGTCCATGCTGAGTTGGCGGTAAAAGGCGGCCTTGCCCTGGCCGAGCGTCGTGAGGCTGTATGCGGCCACCTGGCGGGCCAGCCGCAGGGTTTCCTCCCCCAGCGCTTCGGGCGGCACCACCCGGTTGACAAGGCCGAAGCGCTCCGCGTCCTCGGCCGACATGTACTCGCCCGTGAAGAGCATTTCGGCGGCCTTCTTGCGCGGCACGGCGCGTCCCAGGAACACGGACGGCGTCGTGCAGAAGAAGCCGATCTTCACCCCCGGCGTCGCGAACTTCGCCGCCGTCGACGCCACCGCCAGATCGGCTGCCGCGACCAGTTGGCAGCCCGCGGCCGTGGCGATGCCGTGCACCTCCGCGATCACCACCTGCGGCATGCGGCGGATCGTCCCGAACGCTTCCTCGCAGACGCGGAAGAGCTCGAGAATCTCTGGCGTGCCACCCTCCTTGACCTCCTTGAGGTCGTGGCCGGAACTGAACACCGTACCCGCGCCGCGCAGCACGACGACGTTCACCTTGCCCTCGGCCGCGACCGCCTTCAGCACCTGATCGAGGTCCCGCAGCATCTCGGTCGATAGGGCGTTGCGCTTTTCCGGATGGTTCAGGGTGACGATGCCGATCCGCTCCTGCTCCCGCTCTGCGTCGTAGGTGACCTTCTCCACGTGCGTCCCTCCCGCTGGCGTCCACGCCTGTCACCTTGACGCTACGCCATCGAGACAGGATGCGGAAGGGCCTTCACGTCTCGTGCGCGATCTCCTCGAGCGTCAGTCCGCGCGTCTCCCTGCCGACCAGCGCCGAAGCCACGAGGG
>JAJZIE010000262.1 GCA_021810725.1 Bacillota bacterium
GTTGCGGGCCGCGACCGAGGACCGGCTGCACGAGGAGCAGCGCATCGGCGGCTGCGACTGGTGCACCGCCGCCCGCATGGCGGCCTACGAGGCGGGAGCTCTGGCGATGCCCGTTTCCGGATCCGGTCCGACCATGCTGGCCCTGGCGCAGCCGCATGCGGCCAGTGCCGTGCGTCAGGCTCTCGAGCCCTTCACGGCGGCACGGCCGGGAGCGTTTGTGCTCGATCTCGGCTTCACCGACCGCTCGGCTCGGCTCGAAGCCCTCTAGACCGCGCCGAGCAGCCTCTCCACCGCCTGCGCGAGTTCGATGTCGCGCCGGCTCACGCCGTCGACGTCGTGGCTCCTCAGCTCAAGGCGCACCCGCCGATGGCGGAGGTCGACGTCGGGATGGTGATTTTGCCGCTCGGCCAGCCGCGCGACCTCGGCGACGAACCCGACGGCCGCCGCGAAGGTCGGCCAGGCGAGCTCGGCCCGGAGCGCGTTCTCGTCGCCACGGAAATGTGGCAGCGATGCGATGGCCGCCAGGACATCTTCGCCGCGCAGAGCGTCCCCCTGGTAGCTCGCGGCGGCGAGCAGTCCCTCAAGGTCGAGCCGGCGGGTGCCCATGGCGATGCCGCCATCCTTGCGCGGCCACTCGGACTCGGGCCTGTCACGGTAGATCTCGATGCCGTTCCCATCCGGGTCCTGAAGGTAGATCGCCTCGCTGACGCCGTGGTCGGCGGCGCCGTCGATCGGGTAACGGGCGGCGCGCAGGCGCAGGTAGGCCTGGGCCAAGACCCTGCGGCTGGGATAGAGGATCGCGAAGTGGTAGAGGCCCGTGTGCCCGGGAGGCGCGGGCGAAGCGCCGCGCCCCGCCCAGATGTTCAGGCCGATGTGGTGGTGGTAGCCGCCGGCCGCGACGAACAGGGCCTCGTCGCCCCAGCGCTGCATCACCTCGAAGCCCAGGATCCCGCAGTAGAACTGCTCCGCGCGCGTGAGATCCGACACGCTCAGGTGGACGTGCCCGATGCGCGCGCCGTCCGGCACCACATACTCCGCCATGAAAAGCGCCCCCCCAGAGGCTTTTCTAAAGCCTACGGCCTCTGGGTCCGCCTGGCAACGCGAGCGTGCGGCTTGTGCTATAGTCTGGCCACGGAGCCTCGGCACGAGGTCTCCGGAACGGAGGAACCGCACGATGGTGATTTGCCTGACGATGGTCGGCCAGGAGACGGTCGGAGGCGGGTTCGGCAAGGCGCAGCGGGTGGCCATCGCGTCCTCGGCCAACGGCAGCTGGCAGGTTTCGCAGCACGACGTGCGTTGGGACCTGCAGCACGACCAGATGGCCGACGGGTTGCACCACGCCCAGATCGCCCGCTTTCTCAAGGAGCAGGGCGTCGAGGTCGTCGTCACCGGACACATGGGCGACCACATGGTGCGCATGCTCGACAGCATGAAGATCAAGGTATTCTCCGGCGAGGGCCCCTTGCAGGACGTCCTGGACGCCGCGGCAGCGGAGGCCGGCAAGAGCGAATAGCGGCAGAAGACGGCGAAGGAGGCGGGCCAAAGCCCGCCTCCTTCGCTTGCGTGCGTCCCTAGGCCTTTGGCGCCGCGGCCAGGACCTCGGCATCGAGATCGAAGCGGCTCTGGTTCTCGACGAACTGCCGCGCCAGCCGCCGCGCCATCTCGTCGTAGCGCAGAGGGTCTCGCCAGGTGCCGCGCGGATCCAGGATCTCCTGCGGCACGCCTGGACAGGCGGTCGGCATCGCGAGGCCGAAGATGGGGTGGGTCGCGAAGGTCTGCCGCTCGAGGCTGCCGTCGATGGCCGCCTGGACGATGGCCCGCGTGTGGCGAAGAGCGATGCGGCTGCCCTCGCCGTAAGGTCCTCCGGACCAGCCTGTGTTGACGAGGTAGACGCGCGCCTGGTGGCGCCGGATGCGCTCGCCGAGCATGCGGGCGTAGGTCATGGGGGAGAGCGGCAGGAACGGCTCGCCGAAACAGGTCGAGAAGGTCGGCTGCGGCTCCTCCACGCCGCGCTCGGTGCCGGCGAGCTTGGAGGTGTAGCCGGCGAGGAAGTGGTACATCGCCTGCGCCTCCGTGAGGCGGCTCACAGGCGGCAGGACGCCGGTGGCGTCCGCGGTGAGGAAGAGGATGGTGGAGGGATGGCCGCCCATGCCCGCCTGCACCGCGCCGGGAATGAAATCGACGGGGTAGGCGGCGCGGGTATTCTCCGTGAGGGTTTGGGAGGTGTAATCGGGACGGCGCGTCGCGTCGTCGAGCACCACGTTCTCGAGCACGCTGCCGAAGCGGATCGCATCCCAGATCTGCGGCTCCCGCTCGCGATCGAGGCCGATGCACTTGGCGTAGCAGCCGCCTTCGAAGTTGAAGACGCCCTCGTCGGACCAGCCGTGCTCGTCGTCGCCGATCAGCTGGCGGGAAGGGTCCGCCGAGAGCGTCGTCTTGCCGGTGCCCGAGAGTCCGAAGAACAGGGCGACGTCGCCCTGCGCGCCGACGTTGGCCGAGCAGTGCATCGGCAGCACGCCCCGACCCGGCAGCTCCCCGTTGAGAACCGTGAAGACGCTCTTCTTCATCTCGCCCGCGTACTCGGTGCCGCCGATCAGAGCGATCCGCTGCTTGAAGTCGAGAGCGATGAAGGTGTCGGAGTTGGTGCCGTCGACGGCTGGGTCCGCGTGGACGCCGGGTGCCACCAGGATGGTGAAGGGCTTCGTGCCCGTGGGATCGCCCGACGCCGACGGACGCAGCAACAGCTGGCGGATGAAGAGGCTGTGCCAGGCGAATTCGCTGACGACGCGCACCGCGATGCGGTGGCGCGGATCGGCGCCCGCGAAGCCGTCCGTGACGTAGTGGCTGCGCTCGGCGAGGTAGTGTTCCACCTTGCGATGCAGCTGCGCGAAGTGACTCGGGTCGAGTGGCTGGTTCACCTTGCCCCAGGCGACGTCCAGAGGATTGTCGGGATGGCGCACGATGAACTTGTCGCGGGGGGACCGTCCGGTGTACTTGCCGGTCGTGGCGCGCAACGCGCCATTCGCGGCGAGTACGGCCTCACCGTTCGCCAGCGCGTGTTCCACCAGTTCGGCGACGCTCAGGTCCAGGTGGATGACGGTCGCGGTCTCACCGCCTGTGTTCCTCGGGTGCATCTCGAGCAACGCGCCACGCTCCTTCATAGCTCTACTCCAGAGAACAGGCCGCCTGGTGGTCGAAAGGCCACGCCAAGCATGCCACACGGACCATTGTACACAATCCATCCGATCAGGTGATACGAAAAGGGTATCTGTCCAACCTGCCACACCGCCTCGCCAGTTGCCCGCGCGGCGTGTTGACCCGGGTCCCCGGCGGGCAACCTCTACCTCGGTGGGCGCCGCACCGGCCGATCCGCAGGCCAGGGCGCCGAGGGGGCCGATGCCATGGACGATCGCAGTCTCAGCGCGGTTGTTCTGAGCCGAGGGCAGACGTTCATGATCCTCGACGCCGCCGGGGAAATGGCCGTCGGCGAACAGGGACTCTACGCCGGCGACCGGCGGATCTGCAGCCGCTACGCCTGGCGCGTC
>JAJZIE010000263.1 GCA_021810725.1 Bacillota bacterium
TCGCGAAGTTTCTCGGCGATGCCGCCCTGGTCCGCGACGCCGGCGCCGACTTCGTCAACGTCGGCGACAGCCCGATGGCGCGCGTGCGCATGGCGGCCCTCGCCGCCGCACACCTCGTCGAGCGCGAGACAGGTCTCGAGACGATCGTCCACATGACCACGCGAGACCGCAACCTCGCCGCCTTGCAGGCGGATCTCCTCGCAGGGCACGCCCTGGGCCTGAGGCACGTCCTCGCGCTCACCGGCGACCAGCCGCAGCCAGGGGGCGCCGGCGTCTTCGAGGACGATTCCATCGGCCTTCTCGAGGTCATCGACGGGCTGAACCGCGGCCACGACCGCGGCGGCGAGGCCATCGGACAGCCGACCAGCTTCCTTGCCGGCTGCGCCTGCAACCCAAACGCCGAGGACCTTGGGCACGAGACCAACCGTCTGCGCCGCAAGCTCGACGCCGGGGCGGCCTACGTGATGACCCAGCCGCTCTACGAGAAGGCTCCCCTGCTGCGCCTCCTGGACCGGCTCCACGGTCCGCCCGGGGTGCCGATGCTCCTCGGGCTGATGCCGCTCTACAGCTACCGGCACGCCCTCTATCTGCACGCCGAAGTACCCGGCATCTCCATCCCGGCCGATGTTCGGGCGGCCATGGAGAAGGCCGGGGAGCACGGACTCGATGTGGGCCAGGAGCTCGCCGAAAGGCTGCTCGAGGAACTCCGGCCGCTCGTGCAGGGCCTGTACATCGTACCGTCGTTCGGCAAGACGGGGCCGATCGCCGCCCTGCTGGAGCGCATGCGCCCAAGGCAGCCGGGACGGCAAGCGCAGGGCACGAACTGATCATAGAAAGGTTGGGACAGCGCAAGTGGCAATCGCAGCGAACCTCGGCTTCCCGCGCATCGGCAAGAACCGTGAACTCAAGCGCCAGATCGAGTCCTACTGGCAGGGCGAGACGTCCGTAGACGCCCTCAGGGCCGCGGGGGAGCAGCTCCGCGCGGAGCACTGGGGCCTGCAGGTGGCCGCGGGGATCGAGTCCGTGCCGGTCGGGGACTTCTCCTTCTACGACCACGTCCTCGACACCGCGACGATGTTCGGGGCCGTACCGGAACGCTACCTCGCCTACGGCGAGCCCGGCGCCTTCGGCAGCTACTTCGCGATGGCGCGCGGTGTCGCGGGGCCGGGCGGTGTCGCGCCGCTCGAGATGACCAAGTGGTTCGACACGAACTACCACTACATCGTGCCGGAACTTCGCCGGGACACCCGTTTCTCGCTCGCCTGGCCGAAGCTTCTCGAGGAGTATCGGGAAGCGCGCAGGCTCGGCCTCCCGGGACGGCCCGTGCTGCTCGGGCCGATCAGTCTCCTGCGCCTCAGCCGGGCGGAGCATGGCGCCTTCGACCCGCTCGAGCTCCTGCCGCGCCTTCTGCCCGCCTATCAGGAGCTGCTCGCGGGGCTCGCCCAGGCGGGGGCTCCGGTCATCCAGCTCGATGAGCCGGCGCTCGCTGGGGACCTGCCGCAGGGCGTGATCGAACTCTTCCCTTCCGCCTATGCGGCACTCGCGGAGGCGGCGGGCCAGGCGGGCATCTTCCTCGCGAGCTACTTCGGCAGCCTTGCCGGACAGTTCGAGGTGCTTCGCCGCCTGCCCATACGGGCTCTCCACCTCGATCTCGTCCGTGCCCCCCGGGATCTCGGCGAGCTTCTGGCCCTGGGGGTGCCGGAGAGCCTCTCCCTCTCGCTCGGCGTCGTCGACGGGCGCAACGTCTGGAGAACAGACCTCGCGAGGGCCCTTGAGCCGCTGCGGTCGGCAACGGCCGCCGTCGGTCCCGATCGGGTATGGGTGACCCCTTCCTGCTCGCTGCTGCACGTGCCGGTTCGCCTCGAACCGGAGCGCCGCCTGGACCCTGAGATCCGGGGCTGGCTCGCCTTCGCCGTCGAGAAGCTCGAGGAGGTCGCGACCCTGCGGCGGGCCCTCGAACCAGGCACGGCGACGGAGGACCTCTTCGCCGCGAGCGACGCGGTGGCCGATAGCCGCAAGGATTCCGGACGCAGGACGCGCCCCGAGGTGCAGCAGAGGCTCCAGGCGCTCACCGCCGGGGACGCCAAGCGCGCGACGCCCCACGAACAGCGCCGGAGCCTCCAGTCGGAGCGCCTGAAGCTGCCGCCGCTGCCGACGACCACCATCGGCTCCTTCCCCCAGACCCCGGAGCTCAGGCGGCTCAGGGCCGAACGCAGGGTCGGCGCCCTTTCGGAGGAGCAGTACGAGGAGGGCATCCGCGGCGAGATCGCCCGCGTCATCCGCCTGCAGGAGGAGATCGGCCTCGACGTCCTCGTGCACGGCGAGGCGGAGCGCAACGACATGGTCGAGTACTTCGGGGAACAGCTCGAGGGCTTCGCCGTGACCGCGCAGGGTTGGGTGCAGAGCTATGGCACCCGCTGCGTCAAGCCGCCGATCATCTACGGCGACGTCAGGCGGGCCGAGCCGATGACGGTGAAATGGCTCAGCTACGCCCAGTCCCTGACCGACCGGCCGGTGAAGGGCATGCTCACCGGGCCAGTCACCATCCTGCAGTGGTCCTTCGTCCGAGACGACCAGCCGCGCCGGGACACCTGCCGCCAGATCGCACTCGCCATCCGCGACGAGGTGCGGGACCTCGAGGCCGCGGGCATCCGGGCGATCCAGATCGACGAGCCGGCGTTCCGCGAAGGGCTACCGTTGCGGCGGGACGAGCGCGACGACTACCTGGCCTGGGCCGTCGAGTGCTTCCGGCTCGCGACGTCGGGGGTCTCCGACGAGACGCAGATCCACAGCCACATGTGCTACTCGGAGTTCAACGACATCGTCGACGCCATCGCCCGCCTCGACGCGGACGTCATCTCGATCGAGGCGTCGCGCTCGGACATGGCGCTCCTTAGGGCGTTCCAGGATGTCCGCTACCCGAACGAGATCGGTCCGGGCGTCTACGACATCCACTCCCCGCGCGTGCCGGACGCCCAGGAGATGGCGGGCCACCTGCGGCAGGCACTCGGGGTGATTTCGCCGGAGCAGCTCTGGGTGAACCCGGACTGCGGTCTCAAGACGCGGCGCTTCGAAGAGGTGGTGCCGACGCTGCGCAACATGGTGGCGGCGGCGCGACAGGTGCGCGAAGAAACGAACTGAGATGCCAGCGCAAGAACGGCAGAGCGCCCTCCCGGGCGCATGGGAGAGCGCTCTGCCGTCTTGGCTGCCAACATTCCCCGGGGCGGGTCGGTTTCGCCCAGTCCACGGGGCTGCTCGGGCTCGTCCGCTAGGCGCCCAACCTGCGCACCGCGCCCGCGATCCGTTCCAGGCCCTCCTGCAGCACGCTGCGGGGGCACGCGATGTTGATCCGCTCGAAGCCGTCGCCGCCTGGACCGAAGATGTGGCCGTCGTCCAGCCCGACCTTGGCGTCCTCGCGCATGAAGCGCGCGAGTCCCTCGGTGTCGAGGCCGAGTTCGCGGCAGTCCAGCCACACGAGGTACGTACCCTCGGGCTGTACCACCTTGATCGCCGGC
>JAJZIE010000264.1 GCA_021810725.1 Bacillota bacterium
CAAGGGTTCGATGGCTCTCGGCGTGCAGCTCGGGCTGCTCCAGGGCGATCGCGGCAACCTGATGCCGGAGGGCGACATCACGCGAGCGGAGCTCGCCGTCCTGCTGATGCGGCTTGAGCAGCTGCTAGGCCTGAGCCCGACCGTCCAGAGCTCGACCGTTCGCGGAACCTTCGTCAGCTCCGGAACCACGACCAGCGCGAGCGGCCAGACTCAGTCCACGGTGACGGTCAGCGTCTACGGAGCCCCGCCGGTCACCGGTACGACAGGCACCACGGGCACGACAGGCACCACGGGAAGCACCGGCACAACGACGACGACACAGACCGGCACGAGTGAGACATTCACGGTTTCGCCGGTCGCCCAGATCTTCTATGGCAACCAGGCTTCCACGCTCGCTTCGTTCAAGGCGGGCGACCCGATCTTCATGACCCTGGACCAGGACGGTGAGGCGGCGGTCATCGTCGACACCGCGCCGACACAGGTTGCGACCCAGGCCGGCACCGTGACCGGGACCGTCTCGCAGGTGAGCTCGAGCTCGATCACCATCACCGGGCCCACAGGCGGCGAGCAGGAGGACCATGGCAGCCTCCAGCCGGGCACCTACACCCTGAGCAGCTCCGTGGGCGTGGTGCTGGGCGGCATGGCCGGCAACATCTCGAATGTGCAGCCGGGCGACCTCGTCAGGCTCGTCGTCGATGCGAGCGGTCAGGTCACGCTGATCATCGTCAAGGCGCAGGCCCAGACCGTCAGCGGCACCGTGCTCGGCACGCGCGGCGACTGGCTCATGCTCTCGACGCAGACCGGCTTCGTGCGGGTCGTGGCGGACGACAGCACCCAGATCACGCTGAACGGGCAGACCGCGACGATGCAGGACCTGGCGGCCGGTGAGCAGGTGCAGGCGCAGGGCATCGCCGGCGAGGGCGGCCTTGTCGCGCAGACCATCACCGCGACCGGCACGGCCACAACGACGCCGACCTCGAACTTCAACCTGCCGCAGGGCGATGGCGACAACTGACAGCGGCTGCCAAGTACGCTTGAACCCAGGAAGACCGCCGGGGCCCTGGCCCCGGCGGTTTTCGCGTCCCGAAGGGCAGACTAGGCGGCGTCAGGAGGTGCCTCTCTGAACATCGCCGCCTTTGGTCTCGCTGCGCTTCTTTCGTCGTCTCCCACCGCCTCGGCGGTGCCCTGGCCTCCGATCGCGGTCGCCAGGAACGTCTCGCCGAGCGTCGTCGGCATCGTGAATCTGCAGGGCAGCCCCGACGGTCCCCTGATCGCGCGCGGCTCCGGCAGCGGCCTCATCGTCCGGCCCGACGGCTACATCGTGACGAACGACCACGTCGTTGCGGGCGCCTCCCGGCTCAAGGTGCTCCTTCAAGGTGGCAAGTCCTATCCGGGGAAGCTCATCGGCGAGGACCCCCTGACCGACATCGCCGTCGTGCATATCCCCGCGAACGATCTCAAGGCGGCCGCCCTGACGCGCCACAGCCCGGAGGTGGGCGAGATGGCCATCGCGATCGGCAATCCGATGGGCCTCGGCTTTGCCCGCACCGTCACGGTGGGCGTCGTCTCCGGCATCGACCGCTCCCTCGGCCAGGGCTATGCGCAGCGCGCCTACGGACTGATCCAGACCGACGCCGCGATCAACCCCGGCAACTCTGGCGGGCCGCTCTGCGACGCGGACGGCGAGGTCATTGGCATCAACTCCGTCAAGATCAGCTCGATCGGCTTCGAGAGCATGGGTTTCGCCATTCCGAGCCAGGTGGTGGCGCCGGTGGTGAACGCGCTGATCCAGCACGGAAGGGTGCCGCGGCCGTGGCTCGGCATCTCGGCGAGCGACGCTCCGTCCGTGCAGGTGCAGGGCAAGGCGCGGCAGGGCGTCGCGCTGACGGCGGTGAACGCCGGCGGCCCCGCGGCGCAGGCGGGTCTTCTGCCCCGTGACGTGATCCTCGCCGTGAACGGGCGGGCGGTGGCGAACCTCGCCGAGCTCTACCGGGAGCTCGGCAACTTTCAGCCTGGCGCCACCGTGCGGGTGACGATCGCGCGATCCGGCCAGATTCTCGAGCGGCAGGTCCGGTTGCAGGCCCTGCCGGATCGCCTCGGCATCCCGAGCTGACGGGATAGGCGCAGGAGGAACGGAGGCCCGGGCGAATCGCGTCGTGCAGGGGGCGATCGGCTTGGGCAGGATCCTGGTGCGTTCGCTGGGTCCGGTGCGCGGACCCTGGCGGGACGCCGCGGACCAGTATCTCCAGAGGCTGCAGGGCCGCCTGCCGCTGCACTGGGAGGAGAAGTCCGAGGTGCGCGCGGACCCGCGCCTCGGCGAACGCGACGAGGAGCGCGTGAAGCGCCAGGAGGCGGAGCGCCTGACGCAGGGCCTTCCCGCCGACGCGGTGCTCTGGGCCCTCGATCCCGTTGGCGAGGAGCAGGACTCCGCCGCCTTCTCCCGGACGGTGGCGCTCTGGCAGCAGGCATCGCAGACGCAGGCGCTCCTGATCGGCGGACATCTCGGCCTGGACGGCGAGCTGCGGCGGCGGGCGAGGTTGCTTTCGCTCTCGCGGCTCACCTTCTCCCACCAGATGGTGCCGGCCATTCTCTTCGAGCAGATCTACAGGGCCGTGTCGATTCTCGACGGAACGCCCTACCACCGCTGAGCCGAAGCGTCGAAGCGAAGGGCCAACCGGTCGGGCGGTGGCCCTTCCTTTGTCCCTCACCTTTGGCACCTCCGGCCGCAGGCGGCGGAGGCCAGCGGCGTGAAGTGGACAGGCGTAGCGGGAGGTGGGCAGATGCCAGAGAGCGACGATGGTTGCGTCAGCACTGCGCGCGGACCGATCGGCGGGGAAGCCAAGGCGGCACCCGCCAGGCAGGTGGAGAGGGAGGCAACGGCTGTGACGGCGAGGGTGGGAGCGGCGGCTCCGGATTTCGAGGCGAGCGCCCTGGTGGCCGGCGGCTTCAAGAACATCAGGCTTTCCGACTATCTCGGACACTGGGTGGTGCTCTGCTTCTATCCTGGAGATTTCACCTTCGTCTGACCGACCGAATTGACGGCAGTTGCCGCCAGGTATGCTGAACTGCGGGCCCTCGACGTCGAGGTGCTGTCGGTCAGCACGGATAGCCGCTTCGCCCACAAGATCTGGCAGGCGGACGAACTCGAGCGCATGGTGCCGGGAGGGGTCCCCTTCCCGATGCTGAGCGACCAGAACGGCAGGATCGGGGAGATCTACGGCGTCTACGACGAGGCCGCCGGCGTCGATCTGCGCGGGCGGTTCCTGATCGACCCGGACGGCGTCATTCAGGCGATGGAAGTGCTGACGCCGGCGGTGGGCCGCAACGTCGACGAGCTGATCCGCCAGGTGCAGGCGTTCCAGCACGTCCGCGCGACGGGCGAGGTGACCCCTTCGGGCTGGCGTCCCGGACAGACGGCGCTCCATCCGTCGCCGGATCTCGCCGGAGCGGTCTGGAAGGTATGGCGGCCCCAACAGGGTCAGTGATCGAAGACCATACAGGGGACCGC